>NZ_JCAUBA010000011.1:0-238070 GCF_059692235.1 Paenibacillus sp. J2R1T-4
CTCTCCATAAAGGTAGAAATTTGACTTGCTCTTAAAACGAGTCTAGCTTGTTTTTGGCCATATGGCCGTTAAAACTTGCACGTTCGTTGTTCAGTTTTCAAGGAACAATCTTGCTGTCTTCCGGTGAGAACCTTCCGAACAGCGACCTGATTAATATACCACATTCGCCTACTCGATTGCAAGAACTATTTTTCATATTCACTAGCATCGCTCTCGGGCAGAACATTAATCTACCACGAAATAAGAGAAGAAGTCAAATTACAATTTCTACCTGACTTCATTCTCTGCCGCGTCCCTTATACAACCGTTAATTTTAATCCTACCAGCATCAACAACCCAGGCACACCTAAGACCACAACCGAGGTCACTGTAGGCAGATTAATCGGGATTCGGAATCCCGTATAAACGCTAAGCAAATTCAAAAAATAGAGTAGAAACGCCGCAACAACAACATGCAGCATAGCATAGGCAACCCAGTTTCTCGCATGCTTATTACGCAGCACCAACACCGCCAAGAGAATAGCAGAGACTAAGAATAATAGGAGTATGAACAGATCCATGCTATCCCTCCGCCGCTTTCGGATATCCAACAGTCAGCACATGAAGCTTCATAAATTTAGCTTTCCTGAGCAACATTTCATACTTCTTCTCTGCCGCTTCCATAGCATATATGGCATAATCAATCTCATCCTGTCCTTGTGCATAGTTGAACTGGTACTGAGCATTCTTCCAATCCTGTAAAGCTATTCGCACCTCTTCCATCAACCTTTGCTTGTCCGGCATTAGAACATCCTCCTCTACTCGACGTCCAAATATACCCCTCCAAAATGTAAATAACCCCATATCTCCACTCCCTAATCTATGAATGATCGCTCATTTCTATAAATATGGGAGTGGGAGAAAGTTAGAACAACAAAAAGAACCCTGCTATAACCGCATCAACCAAACGGTTAAACAGAGTTCTATGTTCCTATAATCAGAAAAGCTCCCGTCTTCCTTCTAAAGCTTTGGAGAGTGTCACTTCATCTGCATATTCCAAATCGCCGCCCACAGGGAGTCCATGTGCAATTCGGGTCACCTTAATCCCGAACGGCTTAACCAGCCGCGATAAATACATTGCCGTGGCTTCCCCTTCCAAATTCGGATTCGTTGCCAGAATCAGTTCCTGCACCTGGTCGTCTCCGAGCCGTTTCAGCAGCTCCGCCATTCTAATCTCATCTGGTCCAATCCCCTCCATAGGAGATATAGCACCATGCAGGACGTGATAGTACCCCTGAAATTCTCTCATTCGCTCCAGGGCTACAAGGTCTTTGGGCTCCTGCACCACACAGATGATCGAAGCATCACGGCTTCTGTCCTGACAAATTCGGCAAGGGTCGACATCGGTTATATTACAGCAAACGGAACAATAGTGCAGATTGCGCTTTACACTAACAAGTGATTTGGCAAAATCAAGCACATCTTCTTCCTTCATCCTCAGGACGTGAAAGGCGAGTCTACCCGCTGTCTTAGGACCGACGCCCGGCAACCGGGTGAAAGCATCTATCAGTTTAGCAATAGGTTCCGGGTAATACAAAGCATTAGCCCCTTCGCAGTTAAAAGTCGTTACTCTAGAACAAACCAGGCATCTTCATTCCGCCTGTGTATTTTCCCATATCCTTCTCAGCCAACTCTTCTGCCTTAGCAAGAGCGTCATTAATCGCTGTCAGAACAAGATCTTGAAGCATTTCAACATCGTCCGGATCTACTGCTTCCGGTTTGATAACGATGTTCGTAATTTTACGTTGGCCTGTAGCTGTAACGGTAACAACTCCACCGCCGGAAGAGCCTTCAACCACTTTGTTCGCCAGCTCTTCTTGCGCTTTTAGCATCTGTTCTTGCATTTTCTTAGCTTGTTTCATAATTTGCTGCATGTTATTCATAGACATACACCCATCCTTCTCAAAAGTTATGGTATTCTAACGGTGGTCAAAGTTTTATCAATCCTTAATGACAACCAACTCTTCCCCGAACAGCTGCACCGCTTCCTCGATCCATTCTTCCTTGGCCTTAGCAGGTGCCCCGTCCGCGGCTTCCGCTTCCATCCGAAGCTCTTCGGCCGGTTCTTGAGCAACAGCGCGAGCATCCTTCCAATCCTTCATCATGATGGTAGTCAGCTTCGTTTGTGTTCCAAGCACCTCACTGATCACCGACTCAATAATTTCCTTATGCGCCGGTTTCTCCGTCGTATCGCGATGCATCCCGCTCTTAAAAGCAAGAAGCACCGCGTCTCCAGTTGCAGATACCAATTCCCCATCCACAAGCCAGGCATGAATGGTAATCCTTCGCTCTTTCACCTGCTGAAGCACTTGACTCCACTTGGATAACGCCTGCCTAAAGGAATCGGATTCGGTCTGCGAAAGAAAAGCATCTACTTTGACGGATGACTTCACACCGCCTCCAGAGGTGCCAGCGCGAGAACTGGACGAAGGCCTGCCACTTTCTGAGGCTTTGGCTGCCTGAGCTGCTCCGGCCCCTCCACCGGCTGCAACCGTACCCGATTGCGCTAGCTTGGTTAATTGGCGTTCTAGCATATCCACCTTTTGTCGAAGCGCAGCAAGCTCGCCTGCTGGTGTGCGATCTGAACCCACACCCGCACTAGAAGGGGCAGCCTTGCCAGCATCCGCACCCTTGCTGCCCTCCTCTTCTACGCCCGCAGTTGTACAGATCTTCATAACCGCTACTTCCAGCATAGTCTGGGGCTGGGCAGAATATTTCATCTCCGACTGATAGCGATTCAGCACATCAATCATTGTGAATAATTGCTCCGCTGAGAACCGATTCATCCACTGCCCTGCCTGGTTAGCATCAAGAATTCGGTCTGTCATCCCTTGTGCTCCCGGCACCAGCTTAAGCATCAGAACATCACGGAAATATAAGATTAGATTCTCCATGCATTTCTCGGCACTCCGCCCTTCGTGCATGAAAGCTTCGATCTGTCCCAAACAATCCGCTATATCCTGTGCAGCTATTGCAGCAGCCAGTCTGCCGAACTGTTCGGCCCCAATCCCGCCTGTTATAGCAAGGACCGCTTCGTACTTAATCTCATTCCCTGTATAGGCAATGATCTGATCCAGAACACTGAGCGCGTCCCTCATGCCGCCATCCGACAGTCTAGCGATGTATTGAACCGCTTCCGGTTCAGCCGTTACCCCTTCTTGTCCGCAAATGTAATTGATTCTGGATATTTGCTCTTCCAGAGACACTCGGCGGAAATCAAAACGTTGGCATCGCGATAAAATGGTTGCCGGCAACCGGTGCGGCTCCGTGGTTGCCAAGATGAACATGACGTGGCCGGGAGGTTCCTCCAACGTTTTCAATAAGGCGTTGAATGCCTCGGTTGTAAGCATATGCACTTCATCAATAATATAAACTTTTTGTCTGACTTCAGTAGGCGCGTATTTCGCCTTATCTCGAATGTCGCGAATTTCCTCTACTCCCCGATTGGAAGCAGCATCAATCTCAACGACGTCCATAACAGCCCCGTCCGTAATTCTCCGACAGGCAGAGCATTCGTTACAAGGCTCCTCGTTCGGTCCATTCTCACAGTTGACCGCTTTGGCCAATATCTTGGCAGCGCTTGTCTTTCCCGTGCCCCTCGGGCCATTGAAAAGATAGGCATGCGACATACGGCCTTCCCTTAAGGCATTCTGAAGCGTCTGGGTAATGTGCTGCTGCCCGACTAATTCCCGGAATGCTTGCGGTCTCCAGGTGCGGTATAAAGCGATGTGCGCCATAAAGATTCCCCGATCATCACTATCATTTTAAAGCAACTACATTATACTATATCTCGGGAAGCTTGACCAACGGCCAACTTCACATGTCCCTTATTCTCGAATATAGGGCATACTCACTGTAAAAGTCGTACCGAACCCCTTCGAAGACACCCTTATGCTGCCGCCAATATCGTGAATGATTCTTTGACAAACAGACAACCCGAGACCTGTTCCGCTATCTTTGGTAGTGAAAAAAGGATCGAATATTTTATCAATTAAAAATGCCGGAATCCCTGGACCTGCGTCATGAATATCGACACTCACTTTCTGTTCAGCAGCGTCAACACGCTCTGTTAGCGTCAATGTCCCTCCTGTCACCATGGCTTCAATTCCATTCTTGCACAAATTAATAAATACTTGCTTGAGCAGTCCTTGATCTGCAATCACCTTGGGCATCTGGTACACGGATTGGTATCGAATGGTTACATTATGAAGAACTGCTTGGTTGTTAATAATCGGCAGTACATCCCGTATAACGCCTGACATGTCCGTCTTGTCATAAGAAACATGCCTCGGCTTGCTCAGGAGCAGAAACTCATTCACAAGCTCGTTAATACGGTCTATCTCTGTCAGCATCAATTCCGTGAAGCCATGCTCCTTTTCCATCCCCGTATGGACGAACGTCCGTTGAAGCACTTGCAAAAAACCTTTGATCGAGGTAAGGGGGTTCCGGATCTCATGGGCGGTACCTGCTGCAATCTGACCAATCATAGCTAATCGATCGCTTCGCTGCACCTGCTGCTCTAAGGAACGAAGGTTCGTAACATCTTTGAAAATGACATACGCTCCGACGATTTGGCCATCCGGATCTTTGATCAGATTAGAATCCATCAACAGCTCATAACGCTCGGCGTTATTGGTCCAGCTAACCGCATAATTGCGCACAACAACACCATCTAGCACATTCCGCCGGACAAGCCGATGTTCCTCTGGCACTACACGAAACACATCATCAACGGAACGGTTCAATGCCGAATCTTTGTGCACCCCCAGAATACGGCATGCTGTATCGCTAATATCCACGAGCGTAAACTTGTTGTCAATTAGCAGCACACCCAGGTTAACATCCTTGATGAACATCCCTGCAAATTGCTGAAGAAGGCTCAATCCGCCAACCCTGTGATCACGCAAGATCATCAACCAATTCTCTTGTCCATAAGCTTCAACCCTATGTATACTTCGATGCATCCGGGATTCAGTGCCATCCGCTCCTCGAACCGCAACATATGTTGAAGAGCTCTGTAACCTCTCCCCCTCATTCCAATCGATCAAGCTGGATTCTACCGGGTCATTGGGAAAAAACGGATTCACCGACATCCCTTTCGCCCCCATGGCTCCTGTGACACTTGTAAACATAGCATTGCTATTCAAAATAATCCCGTTTCTATCTGTTAACACGGCCGGGTATGCAAATAACTTATGCAAATAAAAATTCAAATCCTCTTCAGATAAATGGATTTTATGCAGCAATTTATGACCACCTTTACGAATAGGCTGGCTATCCATAAATATACAATTCGATGTGATCCGCGTTTTCCCTTTTTTACCATAACACAAAAAAAACACCGATCGGGTCGCCCCTATCCAGTGTATTCTGTGTAACCATAAAGTTAAGTACCGTGCACCTGATGTTGATCAATGCGATCCAAGCGTTACCTCTACCGGTTAGCTCGAGTTAGGCAACCCCCCGGCACATGAACGATCCAGCTTACGGCTGCTTCCTTCCGGACCTGACCGGATTCACAGGTGTCCATTGCGGAGGACCCGACTGTCAACACTACGTATAGAGGGCAGGCCTTACATCGACAAGACCTCCAACAGGAATTCAACCCCGCTACAGCGGATTGCGGGCTACAGGGCACCGCTACCTCCCCATCTAGCACGGCAAAAATAAGTATAGCCGATCATGCTCAAAAACGCAATCTATCTGGCCATTTTTACATAATATTGGTAGCGCGGCGCGGCTTTGGTCAATTCGATCTCGGCTTCCTGCTTGATCCGCGCCATGTCTGCGTCGGTCGCATCCTTAGGAAGGAACAACTTAATCGTAGCATGCGATCCATTGAGATTAATCCGAGAATCACGGATACCCGAAATCTTGCTCAGTGCGTCCTTCATCATGTTAGAATCTTGCTGATAACCATGATAAGTCGGGTTAATGGGAAGATTAGGATTCGAATTCGACATCCCCATGTAGCCGTCCTCTTTATAGGTCTTTGTCTGATCGGTTGCAGAGTTCGAGCATCCTTCTGCAGCAAATACAGCCGTGACAATTAGGCTCAGTGCAGCTATTCGTTTCATCCACATAAAAGAAACAACCTCCCTTTACCATTAGGATGGCCAAGAGAGGTTGAAATATGCTATGAAATCTCAAGAACAGCGAAATTGCTTATACGCCGTATTTCTTCTTAAATTTATCAACACGACCGCCAGCATCGATAAACTTCTGCTTACCTGTGAAGTGCGGGTGGCAGGCCGAGCAAATTTCCACACGAAGATTCTGCTTGATGGAACCGGTCTCGAACGTGTTACCACAAGCACATGTAACCGTAGTAATGTTGAAATTAGGATGTGTGTTAGCTTTCATTGAACTTCACCTCTTTCCGCCCTGGATCTGTTTGTCGAACCAGAGTTATATAGACACATAACGAGATTATAGCACGCAGTCCAGGCTCACGCAACTTTTATTTGATAGGCGGAATATGCGTGTAGGATCCAATTACAACATCCGGCAGTTCAGCACGGTAGATGTCCAGCATCTGCTTCATGCCGTATATTTCACCTTGCGGCTTAGGGATAAGCTCCAAATAACTTTCTGGATCAATGTTCAGATTCCTCATCTGAATCAACTTAAGTCCAGTCCGGCGAACAAATCCTAGCATAGCCTCAATTTCTTCCTCGCGATCCGTGACACCAGGGAAAATTAAGTAATTGATGGATGTATATACTCCGTGATCTGTAGCATATCTAAGCGACTTCTCGACATTGGCGAGGTTGTAGGCTCTAGGCTTGTAATAAGCGTTGTAATGATCATCCAGAGCACTGATTGTGCTTACCCTCATCAAATTAAGTCCTGCATCAACGATCCCGCGAATGTGGTCAGTCAGACCGGCATTTGTATTGATGTTAATATACCCGTTAGCCGTCTGCTCCCGTACTCGCTTGATGGCAGGTATAATAAGCGCTGCTTGTGTAGAAGGCTCTCCCTCGCACCCTTGTCCGAAGCTAATAATCCCGTCCGGTGTTTGGAGGTGCTCGAGCATAACCTCTACAATCTCATCCGTAGTCGGTTTGAAGCTCATCCGAGTCTGCGGCGCCGGGAATCCACTGTCATCCGGTTGTTCCGATATACACCCGAAGCAACCCGCATTACAAGAGTAAGAGACCGGAACAGCGCCCTCCAACCGATTTAAGAACGTGTTCGATGCTGTCAAACATTCATACTCCAAGGCGCAATTCGTCAGATGCTGATATAACCGATTCTCCGGATATTGTTCATTGATACGCTGAACTTGTTGCTCCAGTTCCGTTACATCACAATTGCGTGGATTCCAAGGCTCTGGATCGTCAGTAGATTCGGCTGCGACAAAAAACTGCCCGTCCTTCCACACAACTGCCGTATATCCAAAAAGAGGGAATTTCTTGGTTTTGTCCGTCTTGGCATACCCAGGCAACAACAATCGCGTGTACCCTTGAGGCAGCAAAGCACCTACAGCTAAGCAGTCTTCAAGCGGCTTCATCTGGCCGGCTTCCTCATCCCATCCAATGGGACGGGTGTCAGGCAAGCTTACCATTGTAGCACCTTCAGGCAGAGGAATAAGCTCCTCTTCCAGAATTTCCGTAATCATATCCCCGCTCCGCCCTAAGCCCAATAACTCGGGATGGTCGAAGACGTTCCCTTTGGCGTCCGCATATACAAGATACATGCGCTTCACCCCTATTCACTTACAGAGTTAGAATGACCTCAGATTAAGAAGCCGGGTGCTTGACTCGTTTCGGATCTGGCTTCACTTCGAGAGCATCCAGGAACTCCTGATTAGTCTTCGCTTCCCCGATTTTCTTAATCAACGATTCCGTAAATTCGTGAGAGTCATTCATATTTTTGCGAATGGCCCAGATCTTATCCAGCTCTTCCTTGGTCATAAGCATCTCTTCGCGTCTTGTACCCGAACGACGAATGTCGATAGCAGGGAATATACGGCGCTCAGCAAGCTTACGGTCCAGGTGAAGCTCCAAATTACCTGTACCTTTAAATTCCTCATAAATTACATCATCCATACGCGAACCCGTTTCAACCAAGGCAGTTGCTAATATGGTCAAACTTCCGCCCTCTTCAATATTCCGAGCGGAACCGAAGAAGCGCTTTGGACGATGGAACGCCGCAGGGTCAATACCCCCGGTTAATGTACGGCCGGATGGAGGAATGACCAGGTTGTAGGCGCGTGCAAGACGAGTGATACTGTCTAGCAGAATCACAACATCCTTCTTATGCTCGACTAGACGTTGAGCACGCTCTAACACGAGTTCCGCAACCTTGATATGGTTCTCCGGCAGTTCGTCGAATGTAGAAGCTACGACCTCGGCTTTTACAGATCGTTGCATATCCGTTACTTCCTCCGGACGTTCATCAATCAGTAAGACAAACAGTTCAACTTCGGGATAATTATTCGAGATACTGTTGGCAATTTCCTTAAGCAACAACGTTTTCCCTGCCTTGGGCGGTGCGACAATTAATCCACGCTGTCCCATACCTACCGGGCTTAACAAATCCATGATTCTTGTGGAAAGATTCGTTGGGGAAGTCTCAAGAACAAATCTCGTTTGAGGATAGAGAGGGGTAAGAGCTGGGAAGTGGAGCCGTTCTGCTGCGGTTTCCGGCTTCTCACCGTTAACAGCTTCAACTTGAAGCAATCCAAAATACCGTTCATTTTCTTTGGGAGGTCGACATTTGCCGGATACGATATCCCCGGATCTCAGATCGAATTTGCGAATCTGGGATTGGGAAATATAAATATCCTCTGTGCTCGGCAAATAATTAATGGGACGTAAAAATCCGTATCCTTCCGAGAGTACATCAAGTACACCTTGCATGAACATGAGTCCGCCCTTCTCCGCTTGCGCTCTCAAGATGGCGAAAATCAGTTCTTTCTTCTTCATCTGGCTGTAAGACTGAATCTGATGCTGTTTGGCCAGTTTGTACAATTCTGTCAGCTTCAACGTTTCCAGTTGCGAGAGTTGCATATCCATTGTTTTATTAACCACCACACTATTAAATTTTCATGTCTGCTATCTATCAAATCAGCATTGCCGATTTGTTCGTAATCTATTCTCTGCTATTCTTCTTCCCAGATGTCTGCACCCAAATTTTTGAGATTCGCCACCAAATTCTCATAACCGCGATAGATGTACTCTGTGCCAGTAATCTCTGTAACACCTTGCGGGACGGTTAAAGCTGCTATGAATAAGGCTGCTCCTGCTCGCAAGTCGGTCGCTTTCACTTTTGCTGCGCTTAACGGTCCGCCTTCAATTACGGCTGAACGTCCTTCAACTTTGATCTTAGCACCCATTCGTACTAATTCCGGAATATGTTTGAATCGATTATTATACACATAGTCGCTAAGTATGCTTATACCATTTGCTTGTGTTAGCAAACTTGTCATTGGTGATTGCAGATCTGTAGCAAATCCAGGATATACAAGAGCTTTTACATCAATACTCTCATACTCCGGCTGTCCGACAACACGAATAGACTCATCCATCTCGTAAATATGAACGCCCATCTCTTGCAACTTAGCGGTTACCGCCTCAAGATGCTTTGGAATGACGTTGTCCACAAGCACATCACCTCTAGTCGCGGCAGCAGCGATCATGTAGGAACCCGCCTGGATCCGGTCCGGAATAATCGAATGCCGGCAGCCATGCATGGCATCGACGCCTTCGATCCGTATTGTCTCTGTACCGGCTCCTTTGATCTTTGCTCCCATAGCAGTAAGAAGTGTGGCTACATCTATGATTTCAGGCTCTTTGGCCGCATTTTCAATCAAAGTAATACCCTTGGCTCGTGAAGCTGCTAACATTATGTTAATGGTTGCGCCTACACTCACTACATCCAAATAAATCTTGGCTCCACGCAGAGCTTTCGCACGAATATGAATAGCTCCATTCTCGTTGGAAACCTCAGCACCTAATGCTTCAAAACCTTTAATATGTTGATCAATCGGTCGAGGCTCGAAATTACAGCCACCCGGCAAGCCTATTATAGCTTCGCCGAATCGTCCCAGCATCGCACCCATCAAATAGTAGGACGCTCTTAGTTTTTTGACATTGCCATTCGGCATTGGAATGGATCGAAGCGAGCTCGGATCAATGATCATCTGATCGCCTTCCCACTGAACACCTGCACCTAAATCTGATAGTATCTCTGTATAAATCCCCACATCGCTTATCTTAGGGAGATTATCCAGAATAACTGTACTCTCAGCCAAGATTGCTGCAGGAATTAGCGCCACTGCACTGTTTTTTGCACCACTGATTTGTATCGTACCTCGCAGCGGACGTCCCCCTGCAATCAATAATTTACCCGTCATCCGTCCTTATCCCTCCAGAAGACACCAAGAAGAGAAACAGAAATCCGCCGCCTTAAGACGGCGAACTCCCATCCTATCTTTAAGCCTGATTACTGCTACCGAACAAACGAATTTTTGTTTGAACTACTTCTACCATAGCTTTGCGAGCCGGGGTTAAATATTTACGTGGATCGTATACCTTGGAGTCTTGACTCAATACTTGACGGATTGCTTCCGTACATGCCACTTGATTCTCTGTGTTCACGTTGATCTTGCCAACACCCGCTTGAATAGCCAATCGAATCGCTTCATCCGGAACGCCGGAACCGCCGTGAAGAACAATCGGAACTGGAATAGCCTTTGATACTTGCTCAATGATATCGTAATGGATCTTCACTTCGCCTTTGTACATTCCGTGAGCGGTACCTACAGCGATAGCCAAGCAGTCTACTCCTGTTTCTTCGTAGAAGCGGATAGCTTCCTCCGGTTTGGCCAGGTTTGCATGCTCTTCGTCGACGTTGATATCGTCCTCTACTCCGCCAATTGTGCCAAGCTCACCTTCAACGGATACCCCCATAGCATGGGCTGCTTTTACTACTTCTTTCGTCAGACGGATGTTCTCCTCCAACGAGTAGTGGGAACCGTCGAACATAACGGAGCTGAATCCCGCACGGATACATTTCATAGCAACTTCGAATGTGCTGCCATGATCGAGGTGAAGGGCAATAGGAAGTCCAGACTTCTGAGCCGCAGCCTGAGCAATGGCAACGGTGTATTCATAACCCATGTACTTCAATGCGCCTTCGCTGACACCAAAAATGAACGGTGATTTCTCTTCGATCGCCGCATCTGTAATGGCTTGTGCAAACTCAAGGTTGTTCATGTTAAATTGACCAACAGCGAACTTACCCGCTTTGGCTTTTGGCAAAAATTCATTCATAGAAACTAGTGGCATGGTGGATCCTCCTACTATTTATTTGTACGACCCCAAGCATAAACGACTTAACCGTCCTTACCAGGGACGGCACCGTTGTGTATACAATACCAGTTGATCGTATAGGAAAACCTATGCTGTCTGATATCCAAAAAGGAGCCGGGCTCGGTTAGTCGCCATAGCACGCAGTAATTATATCACAAACCTCTTCACAATGGTAACGCCTGCTCTGTATTAGTAGGGGAGTAACCAGCAAAATGGACTTAGTCGTCCTTATAAGCGGCAACGATTTATCGTAGAAATATTAGAAAAGGATGACCTTGTACTTTCAGATATTTTAAGAAAAATGGACCCTGATTTCACTCAGGATCCAATCGCCATTTTGGGAGAATCAGGATTCCGCAGCTGCTTGTTCACAGCTTGCCTAAGGTCATCAATATCGAAGGGCTTGGTAAAATGCATCAAAGCCCCAAGATCCGTTGCTTCCTTAATCATATCCAGTTCTCCGTATGCGGTCATCATGATGACTTTGATGGAAGGGTTGATTTGTTTGATATGCTTCAAGATATCGAGTCCGTCCATCCCTGGAATTTTCATATCCAGCAAAACGAGATCAGGCGGGTCCTTACGAACAATCTCTAAAGCGAGCTTCCCGTTAGAAGCCTGAGACGTTTGATAACCTTCGGAGCTGAACACTTCAACCAGCAACACCCGGATGCCATTCTGATCATCGACAATCAGTACTTTTCTCTTCTCCAACCTGATAACCCTCCTATTCAAAGCCAACTCGAGAATCAAGCATTGTCCTATTCCTACTACTATTGGAAATAATTCGATACTAATTCTCAGTTTCCTGCCGCCAAAGAAGATTCCTTGAAGGTTTTACAAAAAAAGTTATGAATTGTCTCTTACAATTTAGGCTTCGGTTTGTCCATACTCTAGTGATGCGCGTACAAAATGTTTGAAAAGCGGCTGCGGGCGATTCGGTCTGGATGTAAATTCAGGATGGAATTGAACGGCCAGAAACCAAGGATGATCCGGCAATTCAATTACTTCCACGAGTCTTCCATCCGGGGAAGTACCTGAAATTTTTAATCCCACTGATTCAATCAAATCCCGATATTCATTATTGAACTCATACCGATGCCGATGTCGTTCATATACGAGTTCATCTTCATAACATTTCATAGCCAAGGTACCTTCAGCGATTTTGCAAGGATACAAGCCAAGTCTCATGGTACCGCCCAAATCCTCAATCTCTTTCTGTTCAGGAAGAAGATCTATAATTGGATAAGGTGTAGTCGGTTGGATCTCTGAGCTGTTCGCGCCATCCAACCCAGCTACAGAACGAGCATATTCGACAACAGCTACCTGCATACCTAAACATATGCCGAAGAATGGAATTTTTTGCTCACGCGCATAGCGGATTGCCGAAATTTTCCCTTCGATACCGCGATCTCCGAATCCCCCAGGCACAAGGATCCCATGCACGCCTCCAAGGAGCTCGTCCACATTGTGATCGTAGATCTCTTCTGCATTGACCCAGCGAATATTAACGTTAGAGTCGCAGTCGATCCCCGCATGCCCTAATGACTCCACAATACTTAAATAGGCATCATGCAGAGCAACGTATTTACCAACAATTGCAATTTCGGTCTGGTGTTGAAGCTGCTTCACACGTTGGACCATCTTTTCCCACTCACGCATGTCCGGAGGATGGCTATAGTTATCCAATTTCAAATGCTTTACTACGATGTCATCTAAGCCTTGATCACGCAACATCATCGGAACTTCATACAAAGTCTCCGCATCCTGATTTTCTATGACCGCACTTGCATCAATATCACAGAACAAAGCCAGCTTCCGCTTCATCTCTTCCGAGAGCGGATACTCGGTACGGCACACGACTACATTTGGCTGAATTCCGATACTGCGGAGTTCTTTTACACTATGCTGAGTAGGCTTGGTCTTCACTTCGCCTGCAGCTTTCAAATAAGGGATGAGGGTGACATGAATATACATCACATTATCCCGGCCGATATCACTCTTGATCTGCCGAATCGCTTCCAGGAAAGGCAAGCTCTCTATATCGCCAACCGTTCCGCCAATCTCAGTGATCACTACATCGGATTGCGTCTCCCGTCCTGCGCGGAATACACGGTCCTTGATCTCATTCGTAATATGCGGAATAACTTGAACGGTACCGCCTAGATAATCACCGCGGCGTTCCTTGGTAAGTACGGAAGAATAAATCTTACCTGTAGTGACGTTACTGCTTTTGGACAAATTAATATCAATGAAACGCTCATAATGCCCCAAGTCCAGATCCGTCTCTGCACCATCGTCCGTTACGAATACTTCTCCATGCTGATACGGACTCATGGTTCCTGGGTCCACATTAATATAGGGATCAAACTTCTGAATCGTAACCTTCAAGCCCCTGTTCTTCAACAATCTGCCGAGTGATGCCGCCGTGATGCCCTTTCCCAAGGACGATACGACCCCGCCCGTTACAAAAATATATTTAGTCACTGTGTATTACCCTCCGATCGATCTTGTCCCGCCTTATCATATTATCTACAAAAAAAAATAAAAAGCACACCCGTAAATACGGGGCACTTTCTATAATAATCCTGTTATGAACGGATTTTAAAACTTTAGCCCAAAAAATAGTTTACCTATTTGAGAGGAGCCTGTCAAGCGAACCTGCATGCTCTTGGACTTACTTATTTATCGTCTTCCTCATCGTCGTCTTCGTCGCTGTCTTCCTCATCGTCGTCAAAATCGCTGTCTTCCTCGTCGACCTCGACAATGCCAGCGATATCTTCATCTGTTTCCTCAATACCTTCGCCTTCGATCGGCTCCTCATCGACTTCAGCTTCGAAGAAATCTTCTTCTTCCTCTGCCGGCTCACCATCAAGGCTCGTATACTCACTTTCTTCTTCTGTATACGTTTCTTCCTCTTCCGGATAGTAATCGTCGTCGTCATCGTCTTCATCGTTAATAATACGCGGATGTTTGGCGCTGTTGACTCCGTCGTCGGACTTATCAACTGGGTACCACCGCTTAAGGCCCCATAAATTCGTCCCTACGCATGCGAATCGACCGTCAATGTTAATTTCCGTATATAATTGCGCAATTACCTGCATGACTCCGTCATCGGACAAATCTTTCAGTTTAGCAATTTCTTGCATCAGATCCCGGTAATAAAACGGGGTATTGGACGCTTTTAGCACCTCAAATGCAAGGTCAACCATCGGCATTTCTTTAGCCTGTTCAGCAGAAATCTTTAGCGTATATGTGCTGCTCATTGGGCTACACACGTCCCTTCAACAATTCATTAATCTACATTATGGGTGCCTATCCTTCTAAAATACCCAATATCTTCATTAAGTAAAACCTATTTTTTATAAAAATGCAACTAGCCTTAAAAAATTACAATTATCCAGTGATAAAAAAAACGGAAGCCCCCTAAGGCTCCCGCATCGACTGTATCCGCATCTTGGTGGACGATTGCCGGCCACCACCCTGCTTCCGTATCAAGAGCCCGAAATGAACTCTCCATCCATTCTATGGAACTTTGGTTACCTTGACACTTCAAATTGCCCATTTACGCGAAAAAAGGCACTCATCTCAGTCGGGCTATGCACAGCGCACATATGATAGCGCAAGAAAGCATATGACGTGCCCGGGAGGAATTCTAGTTGAACGATGCGGCCTTATTGCGCTTGCTGCAAGTCCCCCCCGTACCTTCTACGGAACCTGCAAAAAAACACATCATCCATTTCAAAACCAAAGCTGACTATCTTCATTTTATTTGCAGTTGGAGCAGCTCGGGGCCGTCATTAAACGCACTTCCGCCCATCCAGCCGATTCAACTTATTCATGCCATCTCCTGCACGTTATCGTCTGTTGAAGACTTAGACAAACATCCCGGTATCCGATTCATTGAAGAAGACGTTCTTCTTCAGGTCCACGCTCCAATCGCGCGACTCGTCTCTCAGAAATCCGGCGGCATTATTGAGGAAACCTCCACCGTCCCCTGGGGAGTTCGCCAAATCAAAGCTCCAGAATCCTGGAGTCATGCCAAAGGCAGCCGCATTAAAATCGGGGTCATCGATACTGGGATCGACTATATGCATCCGGACCTTCGCGGCCGCATCTCTCGAGGCGTCAATCTCATAAAAAAAGGCAGTCTTCCGTCCGACGACAATGGCCACGGCACGCATATTTCCGGAACGATTGCCGCCTCCAATTCCTATTCCGGCTTGGTCGGCGTTGCCCCGATGGCGATGATTCATCCAGTCAAAGCGTTCGATCAAAATGGAACGGCATTCGTATCTGACATCATTCTCGGAATTGATTGGTGTGTTCACAACCGCATGCACATTATCAACATGAGCTTCGGCATGCGTAACCGCAGCAAATCGCTGCATGATGCCGTGCGGAACGCCTTTGCCGCAGGCATCTCTGTGGTAGCCTCCTCGGGTAATGATGGGAGGCGTTCACAGATTGATTATCCGGCTCGTTTCGCACAGACGATTGCGGTCGGAGCCACAACAAGACATAAACGGATAGCTCCATTCAGCAATCGGGGCAAAGCGATCGATATATATGCACCCGGCGACAAGATCCATTCCACTTGGCTAGAGCGCAAATATATGGAGCTGAGCGGAACATCTATGGCCACATCGCATGTCAGCGGCGTGATCGCCCTCATGCTGACGCTGAAGCCTGATCTGAACCCCAAGGAGATCAAAGCGCTGCTGCGCAAATCGTCAAATCCGATCACAGGATTCCGTGCTAAGGAGCCCAGCAGCTGCGGAGAGATCGACGCTGTGCGTGTGCTTAAAGTATTGAAGCCGCAACCTACTTAAAGGTTACGGCTTTTGTTATGCGGGACGAACGTTTACATGCTCTCAGGCGCGGATACCCCTACAAGCTTCAACACGTTTCGGATGACGATTCTAAGCGCCGCAGCCAGTGCAAGACGCGCTTGCGTCAGTTCGGCGTTCTCCGTGATTACATACTCCGCCTTGTAATAGCTATGGAACTGGGAAGCCAATTCATACACGTAGCGAATCAATCGGTGCGGCGCGTGCTGCTGGGCAGCTTGAGCCACTTCCTCCGGCAGGTCGCCCATCTTGCGCAGCAGGTCGAATTCGGCTTCGGTCTGCAAGGTAGATAAGTCGATCTCGCCGATCGGACGCATTCGGATCCCTTTCTCCTCAGCCTGGCGGAATATACTGCAAATGCGCGCATGCGCATACTGTACATAGAATACTGGATTCTCGTTGGATTTGGATATCGCGAGATCCATATCAAAATCCAGATGGGAGTCTGTGCTGCGCATCGTGAAGAAATATCGGATCGGGTCAACCCCGACTTCGTCCATCAAGTCTTCCATCGTGACCGCTTTACCGGTCCGCTTGGACATCTTGACCTTCTCCCCGTTCTGGAACAAGCTCACCATTTGAGCAATCAATACGGTCAACTTGGCAGGATCGAATCCGAGAGCAGCCATAGCAGCCTTTACCCTCGGGATATAGCCATGATGGTCGGCTCCCCATATGTTAATCAACTCATCGAAGCCGCGTTCGAACTTCGTTCGGTGGTACGCTATATCAGGAGTTAAATAAGTGTAGCTCCCGTCATTCTTGATAAGCACGCGGTCCTTGTCATCGCCTAGCGGTGTAGTGCGCAACCAAGTCGCACCTTCCTCTTCGTAGATGTGACCCGCTTTTCTCAAAATGTCCAACACAGGATCAATCATGCCATTCTCATACAGCGATGTCTCACTGTACCAGGAATCGAATGAAACGCCGAACCGCTCCAGATCCCTCTTGAGCTTCTGCAATTCCTTATCGAGCCCGTATGTTTTGAAATAAGCGCGCCGTTCTGCCTCAGGCATAGCCAGCAGGCGATCGCCTTCTTGCTTGGCAAGCTCCTGCGCGAAGCCTTTGATATCTTCTCCGTAGTATCCATCCTCCGGCATCGCCGCGTCCTGCCCAAGCGCTTGGAGATAACGCGCTTCAATGGATTTGGCCAAGTTATCCACTTGATTGCCGGCATCGTTAATGTAATACTCCCGACTTACCTGGTAACCGGCAAAATCGAGCACATTACAGAGCGCATCCCCAACCGCTGCTCCACGAGCATGTCCCAGATGGAGACTGCCCGTCGGGTTAGCACTGACGAATTCAACCTGGATTTTGCGCTGCCCGCCGATATTGACACGGCCGAAGTCATCTTGTCCCGTTAACACGTCATTCACGATGGGATATAAATACTGCTTATTCATGTAGAAGTTAATGAAACCAGGACCCGCAATCTCCATCCTGGAAATCCCGGCCTCTACTTGGTTAAGTTGCTCCACGATGGCTTCTGCGATCAGCTTCGGGTTCTTCTTCGCGATGCGCGTTAATTGCATCGCTATGTTGGTCGAGAAATCGCCGTGAACCTTCTCCCTTGGCACTTCAAGCACGAAATCCGGCAAATCAGCCGCTTCAACCAAACCGGTTGCTGTTACTGCTGCTGCGATGGCTTCTTTCAATTGGGATTTAATTTGTTCTACTGTACTGCTGCTCATTATGTAATCCTCTCTTCTTCTCGTATGAATATTTTTAAGCATTTGCGAAGCAAATGCGCCTCATTTAACTTATCACATGAATATCAAGCCGAAGCTTGTACACACCAATGAATTGCCCATCCGAGTATAACTCATAGCTCCACTTAAGGGAGTAACCGTCCTTTAACGTCTTACGTGATATGGCACGGGTTACACTTTCCAATAGCATGCGGCCATCCGTAGGATCATTCCGCCCGGTGAGTACTAACGGATCCCTGCTATCCGCAGAATCTGAAGACTTGGGAAGCCAATAACTCCCCGACATTCTGGCCCCTTTAATGAAGGTGAGGTCGGATTTCGTCCCTCCGTGTCGGATAATCTTGATTTCGCTCTCGTTCCACTTCACGGTAGTGGTCGTTAACCCGTTCGTCTGCTCAGGTTCCACATATCTTACATAACTCGATCCGGTCGCAGTTTCGTATAATTCGCCCTCGGTTTGCTGCTTCGACGACTGGCCCCCGCCGCTGCTCTCGATTCGGATACGCACCGGTTTCTTTACAGCGCTCATGTGCCGCATTCTCCCGTCTATTGAATACGATAAGTGTATATGATAGCGGAAGCAAATTCAATTGCATGCAAGCTTATTCGACAATAGCTCATACCCGAAAAGGATTGACTGGGTAAAAATACCTATGTAATATATATTCCATATAGGACATTATTTCCAAATATCGGAGGCGATACCGTGGGCTTTCTTAAAGGATTAGGGAATTTCGCAGGTGAAGTTGTGGGTGGTGTCCTAGGTGGAACTGTCCGAGTTGTAGGTGAGGTTACGGGAAGCAAATTTATTAAAGAAATTGGTGATGGCGTCGAAAATGCTACGAAGTTTGCCGGAAAAACGGCTGGGGACTTAGCTAGTGGTGCTTGGGATGTGACCGCAGGGATCGTAACTCAGAACGAACAAAAAATGAGTGAAGGCCTGGGCGATATAGGCGGCGCTGTATCATCAACTGCAAAAGGCATCGGGCATATGGTCGTAAATGTAGTAGAGAACGGGACCGATGTAGTGAAAGGAATTGCAAATGACGACAGTGAACGGCTGAAAAACGGTGCCAAAGGGCTTATATTTACAGCAGCTGTGGGTGTAATTGCGGTGGGAATCGTCGATTTGGTAGACGGACCTGATGCTGCATATGCTTCAGAAGGCGGAGAAATGGCTGAACCAGCTCCTGCTCCAAACGTGCAACTAGAGGATTCTACAGCAAATGAAGCAACGGCTGCCTCCGAGCCTGGTGTGCATCATGTAGAACCGCACTACGTCGAAGGGTACTACCGTGCTGATGGAACTTATGTAGAAGGCTACTACCGGGACGGTGCCGATGGGAATGGCTATGACCGAAGCAATCCTGACGGAAATCCCAACAATAATTTAAAACCGTAAATCTTATCGCATAACAAAGGGCATCCTCACGGATGCCCTTTATTTGTGCAATTATTTACAAAGATCTTCAACGAACTTAGGTAAAACGAAAGCTGCTTTGTGCAGACGCGGAGAGTAGTACTTCGTGTCGAGCTCCGGAATGTTAGCTTCATCTACTGCTAATGGATCAGCCTTCTTGCTGCCCATCGTGAATGTCCACAGCCCGCTTGGATAGGTTGGGATATTCGCACAATACACGCGAACGATCGGGAAGATCTCCCGAACATCGCGATTCACGCTCTGAATCAGATCAGCCTTGAACCAAGGGTTGTCCGTCTGGGCTACAAAGATGCCGTCTTCCTTCAGCGCCTCATGGATCGCTTGATAGAATCCGCGTGAGAACAGCTCAACAGCAGGCCCTACAGGTTCAGTGGAATCCACCATAATGACGTCATATGTATCCTTATAGTCATGGATATGCATGTAACCATCATTTACGATGACTTCTACGCGAGGGTTGTCCAGCTCACCCGCAATCTCAGGCAAATATTTCTTCGAATACTCAATCACTTTACCGTCAATATCAACAAGGACGGCTTTCTCAACCGATTGGTGCTTCAGCACTTCCCGCACTACGCCGCCGTCTCCGCCGCCTACAATAAGCACATGCTTAGGATTAGGGTGAGTGAATAAAGCTGGATGTGCTACCATTTCATGATAAACAAATTCATCACGCACAGTAGTCATAACCATGCCGTCAAGCACAAGCATACGTCCAAATTCTATCGTATCGATAATGGCCAAATCTTGAAACTCCGTCTTTTCGGTCACGAGGGTTTCTTTGATTTGAGCTGTTATTCCGAAGTTTTCCGTTTGTTTCTCTGTGTACCACAATTCCATGTCCATTCCTTCTTTCTACATGATTCTATTATGCAGGCGCTGCCAAACTTCCTTTATTGTACCACAAGGCACACACAATTTGTATTATATAAAAACGATGTTAAATTGCAATGCTTTCCCCTATATTCCCCTCCAACCCTTTCTCCAAATGCGAAATAATGTCCAAAAAACAAAATTCCTGTTGAATATTGCTTACCACTCTTTTCCATACTAGTAGTAGTCTTTTGCAAAGGAGTGGCTGGCATGTCCAGAGTTGAATCGAGAGCTGCCAAGAAACCTAAACCGCGCCGTCTATTTCGCAAGCTGTTCTCAGTTGCCTTCTCTCTCACCATGATCGGAGCTATCGGTCTGGTCGGTCTATTGTTATATTTGCGGTCTCAAGCTTTGCCTGTAAGTACAACGCTGCAAAATCTGCAGCTCTATGACATACGCGGGGAAGCCTTGGTATCCTCTTCACCTGGACAGAACCGGGATTTTGTTCCCTTATCCAAAATATCTCCTTATCTGGTGAAAGCGACATTATCCATCGAGGATGAACGCTTCTATGATCACTACGGATTGGATTTCCGCGGTATTGCCCGAGCTTCGCTTGTCAATCTGGAGCATATGGAGAAGGTTCAGGGGGCCAGCACATTAACTCAGCAGCTCGCTCGCAATTTATATTTATCGCATGACCGGACATGGACGCGGAAGATCAAGGAAGCTATGTATGCAACCCAGCTGGAGCTGCAGCTTAGCAAGGATCAGATTCTGGAGCAGTATCTCAATCAGATCTATTACGGCCATTCCACCTACGGGATTCAGACGGCAGCGATGATGTATTTTCACAAAAATGCAAGTGAGTTGACGTTAGCCGAGAGCGCCTTATTAGCAGGTGTTCCAAAAGGGCCCAAGTATTATTCCCCATACCTGGATGCAGAAAGCGCCAAGGAGCGGCAGGAGCTGATCCTCGATGCCATGGTCCGAAACGGCCATATTACCGAGTTGGAAGCCCGTCAAGCCAAGCTGGAGAAGCTCGTCTACCAACCGCGTGAGAATCGCACCCCCGTCAACGCGGCACCTTACTTTCAGGATTATATTCGATCTATAGCAGTTGATAAGCTAGGAATTAGTGAGCAGGAGTTCGACGAGGGCGGGCTGCGCATTTATACGACCTTGGATCTCAAGGCACAGCAAATCGCGGAGCAGATTGTGTCCAAGCACATGGAAGGGAATGAAGACCTTCAGAGCGCTTTAGTAGCCATAGATCCGCGTACAGGGTACATCAAAGCAATGGTTGGAGGGAAGTCCTATCCTGAGAATCAGTTCAATCGAGCCGTCTCGGGGAGCCGTCAGCCTGGATCGGCCTTCAAGCCCTTCGTCTATTTGACTGCCTTGCAGCAGCCGGGATTCTCACCGTCAACTCGTTATAAAAGTGAACCCACTGTATTTACTTACGATGAAGGGCGGAAGACCTATACACCTAGCAATTTTGCTAACAAGTATCCGAATGCAGAAATTGATCTGCGCGAAGCGATCTCCAAGTCGGACAACATCTATGCCGTACAATCGATCCTGCAGGTGGGAGCAGACAAAGTCATCGATACGGCACACCGCTTAGGCATCACGAGCCCTCTGGAGCCGTTGCCGTCATTAGCGCTTGGAACTTTCCCGGTAAGTCCGCTGGAGATGGCTTCCGCTTATGGGGTGTTGGCTAACCAAGGGATGCGCATCGAACCGACGGCCATTACTCGGATCGAAACACCTAACGGCAAGACAATCTATGAAGCGAAGCCGATCCGAGAGCAGGTCGCGGATCCCGCGTACACGTACGTCTTGACGAGCTTGATGCAGAGCGTATTCGCCGAAGGCGGTACTGCGAACCGTGTTACCTCGACGCTGAAGCGGCCGGTAGCAGGCAAGACAGGATCGACCAATACCGATGCCTGGATGGTCGGGTATACACCCGAGCTCGCTACGGCGGTATGGGTCGGTTATGATCGTGATCGTGCTATTAGCCCGATCGATTCCTACCAAGCTGCTCCCATATTCGCAGAGTTCACCGAGCAAGTGCTGGAGTCGATCCCGCCGAAGCTGTTCCCGATGCCTGATAATGTCGTCAGCGTGTATATCGACAATGTCACTGGGAAGTTGGCCACGAACAGTTGCACGAACTCGCGTCTGGAAGTATTCGTCAAAGGTACAGAACCAACAGAATCTTGCTCCGGACAGCCTGTACAGCCTACCGGCGATACGCAGAATGGCAAGAAAGATTCGAAGTCCTGGTGGAATGATTTCAAACGATGGTGGAATGATTAGCACCCTCAAAATTGTCAGGGCCCCTGTAGAGTAATCGGATTAAGATCGAAGGCTCCCTTCCCTTTAGGGGGATAGAACGCAAAGAGGAAGACGCGCGCACGCGCGTCTTCCTCTTTGCTGTCCTAGTATATTGTGCGAAAATATACTTTCATTAGTTTACTTCAGAAGGGGTTGTCGTTCAACGCATGACACATAATCGCCACATATTCAGGCGAGTGCGGCTTTGAGCTGTTCCCCTGAATTGTCCCACCATTCTGCGTTATGGTTGATGAGCACTTGCTTCAATGCCGCTTTCTCAACGTCATTTAATCCTTCTATGATGAATCGACGTTTCATCGCGTAATCCATTTTGTTCACATGGTCCGCAAGAATTTTCCAACCCCTGCGTGCTTCCGTATCCACCAGCATCTCACAAACGGTTAATCCGGCATAATGAGAGCCTTCTTCGCTGCGCCCTACATACACCCACACAATCCAGCATTTGCGGCCGTTCGGCACATCATCCTTATTCATGCTGAACTTAATGCCCTTCTCTACCTTACTCTTGGCATGGATCGCCCCGAGGTCGATATAGGCATCATCCCCATCAATGATGACGCTGGACAGATTGTTCAGATCAATAGAACCCGCTCCAAATCCACGATGTTCCTTGGTACTGACTACATTCAGCGCGTTCAGCTTCTTCTTTTCCTTCTGCGGCTCTTGGCCTTGACCCTCTACCTGATTAGCTCCTGTATTTGAATCACGAACGTCCACTCTGGCACCTTCCCATCTCTCGTTCTTGATTTTGTATTCTTTTTAATCATTTTAGCTAATATTTGTCCAAATGCAAACATATAGATGGGATAGAAAGCTTGTCAACGGGGTGAATATGCTAATGTCCAACGTACTCATGCGACTGTCCAAACATCCGGCGCTATGGATGCTTATCCTCGCGCTAGCACTCGGTACCCTGTCCGCGGCACTCTCACCGGCATCCCCATCTGCCGAAATCCGCTCAGCACTTGTAGGAGAACCTACGGCGAACCAACTGGAACCTCCGGCTCCTACCGTTAAGGCAGCACCGCCGGCACTTAGCAAACGAATAGTCGAGTATCACATGTCTGTTCAGCTAGATCCCGACAACAAGTCGTTGCAAGGCGCCCAAACTGTAACATGGAAAAACCCAGGCAGTAAGCCCGTTAGCGAACTCTACTTCCATCTGTATCCGAATGCTTTTCAATCTAAGAAAACTACGTTCAACAAAGAATCTGGCGGAAAGCTGCGCACTGATGAAATGACCAAAGACAGCTTTGGTCGAATCGATATAACGTCTGTCCAAACAGAGGACGGGCTTGACTTGTACTCCACTCAACAGTTCGTTCAGCCCGATGACAACAATTCACAAGATCAGACTCTGGTGAAAATCCGTCTCCCCAAAGCTGTTAACCCCGGTGAGAAAATGACGCTTAAAATGAACTTCGCCGTGCAGCTGCCTTATGTGTTTGCCCGAATGGGATACAAGGATGATTTCATCATGGCCGGACAATGGTTTCCCAAGGTAGCGGTATACGAACCCAAGGGCACTCGAGGGCGTGCAGAAGAAGGCTGGAACCTGCATCAGTACCATGGCAACTCTGAATTTTATGCTGATTTCGGCCTGTATAATGTGCGCATTCAAGTCCCTTCCGCTTATACGGTCGCGGCTACAGGATTTCCTACGAAGCCAGCTGTCGATGACGGGATTAAGAAAACCTATTCCTTCTACGCGGATGATGTGCATGATTTCGCCTGGTCAGCTTCGCCGAACTTCATTTATGTGGAAGAGCCGTTCTCTACGCCGAATATTCCAGGTATGAAGATCAAGCTGTATCTAGATCCGGCCCATAAGGATTTGAAGGATCGGTATATGTATGCAGCCAAACGCGCGTTGGCCAAATATAGCGAGTGGTTCGGTACTTACCCCTACTCGACCCTGTCCATTGTTGTGCCTCCTGCAGGAGCTAATGGTGCGGGTGGGATGGAATATCCTACGCTGATTACGGGTTGGGCAGCCGATGAACAGCCATCAGGCTTCGGTCTTGAGCGAGTCGTTGTCCATGAAATCGGCCATCAGTATTGGTACGGCATGGTTGCGACCAACGAATTCGAAGAAGCATGGCTGGATGAGGGCTTTACTTCCTACGCCGAAGATCTGCTCATGGAAACCGAGTTCGGAGAGAAGCCGAATCTGGCCCTGGAGTCCAGCTATATGACTACCCCTGCCCCTCTCAAGCTAGATGCCTGGCGTTACGATAATCACAGCCATTATGCCGATAATGTGTACACGAGAGCCAAGCTTGTCTTGAAAAGCATCGAGGATCAAATCGGACAAAAGCAAATGCTGAGGGTCCTGCGCACTTATTTCGAACGTTGGAAGTTCCGACATCCCTCTACACAAGATTTTCAGAAAACTTTGGAAGACGTAACAAAGACTAGCTGGAGCGGGTTTTTCGACCAATTCGTGTATGACGGGATGATGACGGACTATTCAATTGATCAGGTTCAAACTTCGAAAAAAAAGAAAGACGGAACACTCCTATACGAGACCGCTGTCGTTGTAAAGAAGCTCGGCGGCTCCTATAAAGATGTCCCTATCCATTTCCATTTCCAAGACGGATCTACCGTGGAGAAAACATGGGAGGGTACGGAACTGCTCACTACGTTCACGATGACCAGTCAGTCACCGTTAGAATGGGCCGCTATTGATCCGCATCATACATTGATCCTGGAAAATAAGCGCATCAACAACTTTTATCAAACCCAGATTGATCCGAAGTGGAAAGTGCGGTGGAATATAGGCTTGGTTAAATTAATTGAGAGTGTTGTCGACGGGATTGCTTGGTAGGTCCGTAAATGTTTTGGGAGGATAAAACGATGATGAAATATCTCAAACACGGCTTTCAGACTATGACTTCGCAATATTTCGTGCTGCTCGTATTATGGGTGTACCAATTCACATGGGGACTGCTGCTGCTCCATTTCGTCAAATCCATCGTCATTCCTTTGCTGCACCGATACCCAAGCGGGCACCTGTCCACGTCAGCCGTCCAGCTGTTCTTGGCTGAAGGCGAGTTTCAACTTATGAAGACCGATATCAGCCATTCCTACTTGTGGACGTTGCTTGGGCTTGTCCTTATTAGAATGATATTGACTCCTATTTTGAATGCTGGCATCTTTTATTCCATCCATAATACTAGTCTGAACTCGGGTTATCGCTTCTTCAAGGGTGTGAAGGAATTAGGAGGTATATTCGCCCTCTATTACTTCGTGCAGGTAGTGCTGACAATTGCTCCTGGTTACTGGCTCTATCCGATTGTCAGGAAAGCATTCACCACACAAACCTCCTACGAATCTCTCATCATCGCGGTGCTTCCTTCGGTACTTGCTTTCCTGATCTACGCCTATATGGTTCATTTGTGCTTCGTCTATCTTATGTTGGGCCGTACGGCACAGAAGCCTATGTCGGGATCGATTGGTGTGTTCCTTCGACATATTCCCATGATCCTGCTGTTATCCAGCTTCCTGTTATTGTTATCGGGCGTTCTCACTTCCTTGACGATGTCTGCATCTCTCGTGTGGGCCGGCCTCTCAGCACTCATTCTTCATCAAGTATTCCATTTGTTAAAAATGTTGTTCAAGCTGTGGGCGGTTTCGACCCAATATCACTATTTCAGCGAGCACAACATGCGATAGTTCGGTTCTAAGCACCTTAAAGCCCGAAATCCAATGCGGATTTCGGGCTTTTCGCATATTTTGTTATTTTTTTTGCACAAGAAGGAGGATTTTGGCATACAAAGGCGAATTAGAAAACTTAGCAAAAAACAAATCGATATTTGCCGAATTCCCATTCTTGGGAAACGGGGGATCCAATCTGGGTGAATTGATCTCGCTTCAAAGTGATCATAGGGAACCTTCAACCGAACCCTCAGCTAACCTCGTAGGCACTGGAAGGAGTTTCCTGTTTGAAAAAGCTTTTACTATTGTTCGCAAGTATTACCATGTTATTCTGCTTTCAGCTTGGAAGCGCTTCAGCAGAAACGGTCCTCGAATCAACAGTGGACGAGCTCGCAGGCACGAAATACAGATACGGAGGAATTTCCCCGACAACTGGCTTCGATTGCTCCGGCTTCACCATGTTCGTATTCAATAAGTTCGGTATCGAACTTGACCATCAATCCAAAGCCCAGAACAAAGAAGGCTACTGGATTCCGAAAGAAGATTTACGTGCAGGCGATCTTGTATTCTTCAACACAGACGGTAAAGGCATCTCACATGTCGGCATTTACCTCGGTGACGATGTGTTCGTTCATTCGGCCACGAATAAGGGCGTCGTGAAGAACACATTGAGCGAATCGTACTATGCCAAGCGTTATGTATCCGCTCGTAGAGTGCTGTGGGATGACCTCTATGATCAATTAAACGCACAAGTGGCACATTGAAACAGGGATTTATAAATTTTTTCTAAGATGTTCACAAGCCCGGTATGATGCGGATCTTTCCGCCGTGCCGGGCTTGTATTCTATTCGTGGGGAGCTTGTCCCGGTAGCGCTCTGATGCTCTCGTTGACCAAGTCACGAAAAGATTCCGCAGCTGGTGTTAACCGTTCCTTAGCCCGCCAGCACAAGTGTATGGGATTGTGGAGTTGGACCTCCTGAACGTGAACGATACATACCTCGCCCTCCTCCAGCGCTTGTTTCACTTCTAATGCAGACACGAACATCGCTCCGTAACCGGCTGCAACAGCTCGTATAATTTCATACAGCCCGTTGACCGTTAAGCCAATTTTAAGCGGCAGCCCTATTTCACGGGATAGTCCTTCTAACTTCTCGCGTGCAGAGCTTCCCTCTTCTCTTACAATGAAGGGTTCTTGCAAGATTGACTCGAGGGTTGCTTTACGGTTAGCTAAGGGATGATGCTTCGGTACTACGAAACACATAGCATCTTGAAGCAGCAGCTCATGTTCCAGTTGATCAGGGATTATCCCTCCTCCCCCTATAATAGCGAGATCAGCCTGGTAAGTAAGCAACCGTTGGACGGCTTCCCTCCGGTTACACGAATGAATGTTGATCTCTATATCCGGCGACCCAAGTTTATAGCCTGCTGTCCATTGCGGGAGCAGACGGTGTGCCGGCAGGGAGGTAACGGATAAACGCAGCTTTCCTTGCTTCCCCTCCCGATATAAACTTACACGATCCTCGATCTCTCGCTCCATCGCGAAGAGGCGCTCAGCATGCTCGGCCAGCATGCGGCCAGCATCGGTTAAGATGACTCCCCTCCCCTTCGAAATTAATAGGGTCAGTCCCGTCTCCCGTTCGAGATTACGCAATTGCATTGTAACGGCAGGCTGACTGATACGCAGATGCTCAGATGCTTTTGTCACACTGCCTAACCTCGCCACCGTATCGAACAGCCTGAGGGCGTGCAAATTCATGTGGACTCCACCTATTCATAACTATTATTTATGCATTATGCTCAATAATATATTAGATTTATGATCAACTGCAAGATATCCTGAACCTATACATTGTAGGCGGAGGAGATATCGATGAAGTGGATTTGTTGGGAGTGCAATAAAGAACGAGCTGGATCACTAGAGCAGTCCTTTCAATGTGAATGCGGCGGGTGGTATGACATCAAGCAGGATTTGCGCGGTGTGGATAGTGAGTTGCTGAAACGAGTGTTTCACGAGCGTTTATCCGCACGAATGACTCCTTATGCAAGCGGGGTATGGCGATACAAGGAGCTTATTGACCCTGAGCTTCCGGTTGCATCCATTGTGACCAAATACGAGGGGAACACGGGAATGTATTCGCCTGCCTCTGTGCAAAATTACACCGGTGTGCGGCATCTTTGGTTGAAGGCTCAGAGTGAGAATCCCAGCGGGTCTTTCAAAGACAATGGCATGACTGCCGCTGTGTCAAGAGGTTGGGCTTTGGGGTTTCGCCGCTTCACCTGCACCTCAACCGGCAACACCTCTGCTTCTCTTGCCATGTATGCTGCGCTTGCAGGCGCTGAAGCGATCATACGACTGCCTGATGCTAACGTTCCAGCAGGCAAGCTCTATCAGACACAAGCCTATGGCGGACAAATTGTTCCTCTTAAGGGGGGCGGCTACGATGCGGGTATCGCTTCTTTCCTAGCAGAAGGCGATCACCTGGATGCGTATGTATGTAATTCGATCAATCCGATGCGTATTGAAGGACAGAAGAGTATTGTCTACGAGATTGCGCAGATGTTGGGTTGGTCGTTGCCGGATTGGATCATCGTGCCAGGCGGGGCGCTAAGTAATGCAGTTGCACTCGGCAAAGGGCTAGAGGATCTATACAGCCTGGGTTTCATTACTCGATTGCCACGTGTAGCTATCATCCAAGCTGAAGGTGCTGCTCCCTTCCACCGCTTGGTGACTGCAATGCATGCAGGCCATCCAAGGAGGATCGATCTGCAGCTTGAACCCGAGCTTCATCCTCAGACCCTTGCGTCTGCACTGAATATCGGAAATCCTCCAGGTTGGAAAAAAGCTCTGCATTACACGATTCTACAAACGAACGGGATTACAGCTTGTGTCAGTGATGCCGAGATTATGGAGGCGAAATCTATAATTGATCGCGGCGGTATCGGCTGCGAGCCTGCGTCCGCTGCAACCGTCGCTGGTCTTCGCAAGCTCGTTGCAGCAGGAGACATCCATCCCGAGGAGACTGCCGTTTGTATTTTGACCGGACATTTGCTGAAAGATACTTCTATTTAAAGCCTATATTATTTTCTAAAGGCTCTTATTTTATAGTTACTATAAAATAGTGGTATAATGAATTTTGTATTCAATTGGCATAATAAATGCCGTATCCAAAGGAGGAGAACACAAATGTACGATATTGTAATCATTGGAGCAGGTCCAGCAGGCGCTAGCGCAGCTATCTTCACAGCAAAAGGCAGGCAAGAAAACCCTTATCCTGGACAGCGACCAAAGTGTAACCAAGCGCGCTTGGGTCGAAAACCACTATGGTGTTAAGGAAACAACTGGACCGGACCTGGTCGAGATTGGCAAGCAGCAAGCTGCTAAATTCGGTGCTGAGATTGTTACTGCAAAAGTTACGAACGTCACTTCAAGCGCTGAAGGGCTAACCGTGCAGACTGAAGACAGCAACTATGAAGCGAAGCACGTTGTCCTGGCCACAGGAATGTTCTCTGACCTCGCAGAAGCTATCGGAGTTACAACCATTCCAGGCACAGAGCCTAGGATTAAGACTATTATCCAGACAGAACCAAGCGGTAAAACGAACATAGAAGGTGTCTGGGCAGCAGGCACAATTGCCGGCGTCAGCATGCATACGATTATTACGGCAGGTGACGGCGCCAAAGTCGCGATTAATATTATCAGTGAGTTGAACGGCTCTCGTTACGTAGACCATGACATGATGAAATCTTAATGAACTTGAGTAGAAAAGCAGAACCTGACTGGCATCGCCTGTCAGGTTCTACTTGTTTACTTGGATGTGCTTTTAGCTATAAAGCCCCTAAAGGTCCCTTCCGGACTATTTCCTAATAGGCTCCATTCATGCATGAACACGTTGAATAAAGGCCGTGATTAAATCTGGATTGAACGCCGTCTCTTTCTGTGCTTCCAGGAAATTCAGGGCTTGGTCATGACTCCATGCTTCCTTGTAAGCTCTTCTGCTTGTTAGCGCATCATATACGTCCACGACGGATACAATCTGGGCTTCAAGGGGAATGGCAGTTCCGCTAAGCCCATATGGATAACCCGTACCGTCCCATTTCTCATGATGATAAGCAATTATATTCTTCGCCACCAGCAGCTCCTGTGTCAGCAGCTCATCATCCAGCTCGTGGGAGATTTTGTTGAGAATGTCGACTCCAATCAGTGGATGTGTCTCGATAATGTTGCGTTCGTAAGAAGTGAGCTTCCCGGGTTTGTATAGAATTCCCTCTGGAATACCAGACTTGCCGATATCGTGCATGATGCTGGCATTCACAATATGCTGCTTGTATTCATAATCCAGTTCCAGCTCGTACATATCTGTATAGGCATCCAGGAGCGCAAAAGTCCAATTCTGAACCCGGGTCAGATGCTCCTCAATGGCCGGATCACGGATTTCACAGGAGATGGCAAGCACCTTAAGAATCTCGCCTTGAATCTTGCTCTTGCGCGATTCGGATAAGTATATGCCTTCGGACAGCTCGCTCATATCGCGGAACATGCCAATGTAGTACGTATCACCCTCGAGGATTAGCGGAGTAATCGTCATGTGGGAATGCCAGATCTCTTGCGATTTCTTACGGTTGATGAACACTCCGGACCAAGGCCTACACTCCGTTAACTCATTTTTCATATGATCATAGGTTCTTCGAGGTGTCAGCTTGGATCTAAGAAAGCCCGCTTTCTTGCCAATAATGCTAACTCGCTCGAACCCTGTTATCTCCACATACTTCTCATTCACATCCAGAACCCGATGATTGTTATCTGTGATGATAACCGCATCCGCCAGATGAAGAAAACATTCCAGTTCTGTTCTCATATGTATGGACTCACTCCTCATGCTGGTTGTAGCTACAGCTTACTATTAGGAGTGGCCTCTCGCAAGGCTCATGAAGTAGAAAAGAACAGAAGGGCGTGGAGATATTCGGAGCACGTATAATAACCCCTTTCGAGGAAAGGGGTTATTTTACCTGTACAGGACCGGGTCCTGCAGCCTATATCGTCAGATGCCTCAGCTTCTCTGGATTCACCACGAGATAAATATTAGTGATTCGTCCTTCCTGGATACGGAAGGTCATCACATTATTCGGAATGGACCCGAAATAAGAAACGATGCCTAACAGACCGTTCACATTAGCGAATCGGTAAGAGTAATCGGTTGGCAGTTTCTCCAGAAGCCCTGCCAAGAAACGAATAATCCGATCGGATCCAAGAATTGGCCGGACAGCGGCAGTGACTTTTCCTCCTCCATCCGAAAGAAGCGTTGCATCCTCGGTTATGAGGCTCATGAGTTTTGTAATGTTGCCCGCTGTCAGAGCTTGGACGAATTGGTTGGTCAGTTCGGCTGCTTGTTCCTGGAGTTGGGTTGTCTTGAGGGTATCGGCAGCATTTGCCGTTGCCCATGTATCGCTGCTCCCGCTAATAGCCCGTTTGGCCCGATGGAAAATTTGACGGCAGTTCGCAGAGCTTTTATCCACTATAACTGCAATTTCCTCGTAGTCATACTCGAGCACTTCTCTTAGTATGAAGACGGCCCGCTCCACCCATGATAACTGCTGCAAAAGAAGCATGTAGGCCGTGGAGACGGATTCTTGCTGCAAATAACGATAACCCGGTTCACCCAACTCATGATCAGCGTCCATAACAAGCGGCTCGGGCAACCAAGGCCCTATATAAACTTCTCGCTGTTTGCTTGCGGAACGGAGACGGTCGATGCATCGGTTGGTCACGATTTTGCATAGATACGCCTTTATATTCTGGACAGATTCCAGCTGGGCTGCATTCAGGCTCAAGAATGTCTCTTGTACGGCATCCTCGGCATCCATCACACTGCCCATCATCCGATAGGCCAATGCAAATAATAAAGGTCTATATGTGGTATACAGCATTTCGAAAGTTTGATTCGGTTCCATGCCTCAGCACCCTTCCTAACACCAATCCATTCTACAAAGCTACTTTGTTATCTGTCCCGGTATTCACCAGACGATTGTGCTGCATAATCGCAAGTTTGGCCGCTCTTCTAGCACTAGCCGCTGCTGCATCTAACAACAGTTCTCCATGGTTGGCCCAATCTCCAGCAACATACAACCCTTGAACCTCGGGAACGGCAGGACCGATATGCTGCTCCGTCCTCCCTAGATGAGGATAATCGTGCACGACGGTTATATTCGGCAAATATTGCTTGGTCACAACCTCCCGCTCCCAATTAGGGTGCAGCAAGCTCATAGTCTGCTCCAATAAACGTTGATCCTGCTTAGGGTCACTTTCCCCGACCCCATTATACTTGATAAGGTGAATCACTTTCGTCCCGTTCTCACTAAGCTCTGCAACAGCAGAATGGTTGCTGAAAAATACCGGCCGATCCAGACCAATGGCCACATTCCGCCCCTCAACAGGAAGCTTCTTCAGGCATAGGTCCAGACAGGCTGCATGGGAAGGACGAGCTTCTTCCTTCCAACGCCGAAGTACGGTCCGATCTGCTCCGTGCAGCATCTGATAGGTCTCTGCAGGCGGCGCCGTGCTGATGACCTGAGTCACGCTCCACGCTCGCCCATCAGTCAATACAATTCTACGCACAGACGAGCGATCCTGCTCGATCTCAGCTACGTGGCAGCTTTCCATAATATCCACACCTGTATGAACCGCTTTCGTACGCAATTGATCGACGACCGTCTGCCATCCCCCGTTGATATAAAGCACTCCAGACTTCAAAGAGCTTTGCACCTGCCTCATAGCAGGACTTGCTGCTTGACGGTCAGCGTCAAACGTATACGTAGCCGTTCTGGCAAGCGCATAGAAAATATGCCGAACCATCGGGTCCCTTATTTCCTGTTCTGCCCATTCTCGCAAGCTTGACCTTGGTGAAATAGCTAAAGGATCCAGTTTACCCAGCTTAGATAACAGCCCAACCAGCTCTAATTTGGCCGACCAAGACAGGAACGAGGAGAAGAGAAGTTTGGCGGGTTGACCTAGCGGAACCACTTTCCCTTGCCAAATGCCTGCTACCTGAGTAGAAGGATTGCCTCCTTCCAGCTTCAAGCCCCATTCCTTGAATAATGAATAAGCCTCTCCTCCCCGATAAATGGCATGCCCTCCGAGATTAAACAGAGCACCATTTCGGTTAACCGTAATCCCCCGTCCACCGACCTTGGATGCCTTTTCTAAGAGAACGACTGACTTTCCAGCCTGAGCTGTTTCAACAGCTGCAATTAACCCTGCAATTCCTCCGCCGATCACCGCAATATCGTAAGTTTTCATTGTTGTTCACCCTCCGCTTTTTATTCTTTCATCCTTAAGGCGTAGGGGGAGTTCATTTTGTGACAACAATCTCGAAAAAAAATCCCATTAGAAATATTTCTTAGTATGCGTATAGACAAAATAAGGCCGATGCCGTCGCTATATAACTAAGCAACTGCTCCAGCCTCTACTTCAACTTCAATTCGCAAACTCCGTTTACTTGATGCCTTTTCCACCTAACGTCTGCAGTTTCACCTGTTCTATGCCAGCAATTAACGGCCTGCCTCGTTGGATAAGCTTCTTAGTCGCTTCATGTGTCAGAGAGTCTTGATGAGCCGCTTGATCGACCCATACCTCCGTAACCCAGATGACGTCCGGCTCCTCATCCGTGATATTAACCACATACAACTCGCAGCCTTCCACATCTTCAATAAAAGAAGCCGCCTCCAGCAGCACTTGTACCAGTTCGTCTCGTTTGCCTGGGTGCGCAATGCATTTACCGTATAGACCGAATTTACTCATCTTACATAGTTCCTCCAATTCGCCTTTTTGCCTAAGTCTACATCATCTTCACTGACAATTGTAGTCAGTGAAGATTAGGCGGGATTGCTCTCAAGCAAGTGGAGCATTAACGCTTTTTGCACATGCATTCGGTTCTCGGCCTGCTGGTAAATAATCGATTTCTCGGACTCAATAAGCTCTTCCTCAATCTCAAAGTCTGGGTGAATCGGCATGTCATGCATAAGGTAAGGTTGGTACCCTTGAAGATTGAGTCTGTTGACTTGAGAAGGCATCATAAGCTGAATGCGTCTGTCCCTCTCCTCTTTATAGCGCTCATCTCCGTAAAACTCCATGTCCATCCACGTGTCCGTATACACAAAGTCAGAATTAGCTACGGCCGTCGACAAATGAGTAACTTGGGTTACGTACCCGCTTGCATACGCGCGCTGCATCAGCTCTTCATCCCATGAAGGCTCATTAATGATCGGTGTTACGAGCTGAAGCTTGATCCCAAGCGTGACACAGCCTGCCACAAGAGAATTGGCCACATTGTTATGAATACCCGCATAGGTGACGGTTATCGTCTCAAAAGAGCCAGAAACTTCATAAATGGTCATCAGATCAGCCAAGGCCTGACAAGGATGATACTTATCACAGCAGCCATTTATAACAGGTACGCTGGAATATTCAGCGAGCTGCAACAAATCGGCATGGTTCTTAAGCCTTGCCATAATGAGATCGCTGTTGCGTGATACATATCGAGCTTCATATTGGATGGGGGAAATGCTGAAATTGCTTGCATCCCAATCCATAGTCACAGCGTAACCGCCCATCTGATTAATACCGGACTGAAAGGAAAGGTTCGTTCTAGTTGATGTTTTCTGAAAAAGCATTAGTAATCCTTTGCGGTGGCATGCATTGTAATAGGCTTCGGAATTTCGTTTGATCTCGACGGCTTGGTGGATGATGGATAGCAAAGTGGGCTTATCTAGTTCTTGTAAGGATAAAAGATGATTCATAGGGCTCTCCTTAATTATGTATATTTATTATTTGTAGTGCATATTTATTCATACTATCGATTAAACATCCGTCTGTCAATTCCTTATCGCCAAGATTACGATAATGCTGTATGATTGAAATATCCGATACGAATGGTGGGATTAATATGAGCACAAAGCCTCGCTCGATCCCTCGCCCGCTGGTGAGGGCTAATCAATGGTTTATTGTCTTGAGTGTGGTAGCAACTTTGCTGTCTGGACAATATTGGATCCTTGCTTTGCCGCTTACTTCGGGACTTCTTGGGCTAATCACAGGGGTTAATCCCGTTATGCGGTTGGCGCGATTATTTCTTCGCAAGCCAGCATCTACTTATATCCCAGAGGACTGGGCCGAGCAACAATTCAACCAGACTATTGCGGTAGCATGTCTTACAATCGGCTTATTAAGCTATATCCTCAATTGGACGACTACAGCTTATATATTCACGACGATTGTGGGTGCAGCGGCGTTTGTCGCTATCCTCGGCTTCTGCGTAGGCTGCTTTATGCGTTACCAATTATTACGATTACGCAGAGCTTACAAGTCTTGAGCGAACAAAAGCAGCAATTGCGATTCAACACGCAATTGCTGCTCTTTTATTCTTGCACCGTTATAACCACGCCCGCTTGTAGGCTGTGGGAGGTTCAACCGTTGCCTGTAGCTGTGCAGCCGCATGCAGGGGCCAGTATGGATTACGCAATAACTCCCGCCCGAGGAAGATCAGATCGGCTTGTCCTTGTTCGACGATCCGATCTGCTTGCTCGGCCTCTGTAATCAATCCTACCGCACCAGTCGCAATACCCGCTTCCCTCCGAATTTGCTCCGCATATGGAACTTGGTAACCCGGATACAGCTTGATCGTAGCAGGCACTACTGCACCCGAGCTGCAGTCCACCAGATCCACACCCAACTGCTTCATCCGTTCCGCATAATACACGTACTCTTCTATACCATTGCCTTCCGGATGGTATTCATTGGCCGATATTCGTACGAATAATGGTCCACCCCAGACCGAACGAATCGCAACAATAATGTCCTCTAAGAACCGGAATCGCTTATCCCGATCACCGCCATAGGCATCTTCACGATGATTGGCAAGCGGAGATAGGAATTCATTGATTAAATATCCATGCGCCCCATGAATCTCAATGATATCAAACCCTGCTGCTGCCGCTCGGTTGGCTGCTTCCTGAAAGGCATGTACAGTCTCTCTAATCTGCTCCAGACTCATTTCAATCGGAGTGCGGGATTGTTCGTTGAACGGAATCGCGGACGGTGCAAGGATATCCCCTTCGACCATAGCTTTTCTTCCTGCATGAGCGATCTGAATCCCGATCTTGCCGCCGGCTTGATGGACAAGCCCTGCCAGTTCCTTAAGACCTGCAAAATGATCATCACTCCAGATACCTAGATCATTGGCGGATATTCGCCCTTGTTCTGTGACAGCTGAAGCTTCCAGCATAACTAAACCCACTTGTCCCACAGCTCGGCTGGTATAATGCGTTTTGTGAAACTCGGTTACTTTGCCGTCATGCTCCGGACAGGAGTACATACACATGGGGGACATAACAATACGATTCTTTAACTCCAGGTTCCTTATCGTGTAAGGTGTGAACAGCATGAACTCACATCCCTTTCTTTTTGTAAATAAATTAACCCTACTATAACGCAGTATTCCGACTAAAACAATAGGATTAAATGTAACAAAATGTAGTACAAGCGGGTCATCTGTACTTGTTTAGAATAACCCACATTGGGTAAGAAGATTTAGCAAGCCTCTACATTTCAGCGGACCGAAAGGTTCAGCACAAACCACTAGGAGGTAATAAGAATGGAACAAAACAAAAAGGTTGTTGGTGTATTCAATACCGAGCAGGAAGCGATTAATGCAATTGAAGGACTGAAACGACAAGGTTACACGTCCGATGATATTTCGGTTGTGGGTAGAAATAGAGATGACATAGAAAATGTTACCGGTGAAACCAATACCAAGGCACCCGAAGGAACAGTGACCGGGATGGCAACAGGCGGTGTGATAGGTGGTGTGACGGGATTGTTAGCAGGGATCGGCTTGCTAGCCATTCCCGGGATCGGTCCTATTCTGGCCGCAGGCCCAATTGCAGCTACCATTACAGGGTTGGCGGTAGGCGCTGGAGCAGGAGGCGTAGTAGGCGGGCTCATCGGACTGGGTATTCCTGAAGAGGAAGCACGACAGTACAACGACTACGTCAATGACGGACGGATTCTGGTTATGGTCGACTCGGATGCCGAACGCAATCGCTCCGTATACGACACATTCCGAACGAACAATTCCCTAAATGCCGATACCTATGACTCCATGTATGGTGCAGGGACGACTAGAAGGCATTAATAGACTGGCAAGAGCCCGAGCAGGCTTGATCCAATAAAAATCTGAAATGCATCGACGCGAATCGTCATAACGAGGAATCCATCCTCTTTATGGCTGATAAGCGGAGGTGCATTTTTTTCATTAGCTTCAAGGCTGCTTGATCATTCGATAAAAGGCACGGCCGCTTACCTGGATCTTCCCATCCTCTATATATCCTAGCTTTTTGTACAGAAGTTGGGCGGGTACGTTCTCCTCATCTACTAGCAGCATAATCTTGGGATATCCCATCTCAAGAGCATTTCGTTCGAATAGTTGGAGCAGCTCTGTGCCGATTCCGCGTCCTTGAAAATCGGAATCGACGGCTACGGAATCCAAGTAGTACTCGTCCTGTCGGGCTTCCCGTTCGATCCATGGAGAAAGCTGGCCTATGGCTCGCAATCGGGAAAGAAACGGAAGATCCAGCTCCTTTGCGCGACTCCCATGATAAGCCAGCATAAATGCAATGACTCTGCCCTCGACTTCTTTCACCAGCACATTCTCGAAGCTAATCCGATTGCCCCTCTGTCGAAAAAAGCTTTCTAACACACGCAGCGTATCTTCTAAATTGTCCGTGCCGGAGAGTGTATGAGCAATACCGCCAATAGCGGTATACATAAGCCGAATCACTTGTTCTGCGTCTTCTTGAGTGGCCTGACGAATCATATTGCTTAGCCTCCTATAAACTTTCCAAACAAATATTGCTTACCGACGGACAATTATCATAAATCGCTTGGAATTCGTTCGGATTCCTTGCTCCGTGCGATTCTCCCGGATAAACGAATCGAGGATATGGAAATCTTGAGCGTCACGCCCAAAATCCTGGATAATCGGGGTGTGCTTCAATAAAAAGATCAGATCTTCCGCCGACTCGTAATATTCAGAGGCATCATACTCATACGAATGAATTTCTTTGAAGCCTGCTTGGGTCAAATCGTCGAGGTACTTGTTCTTAAGCTGCCCGTAGGAGTCTTGATCCCCTTGCCCTCGGCCGAACGCCCTTTTCAAATTTTCTTTATCCCCTTCGCCTACTTGCTGCGTCAGAAATATTCCGTCTGGCGATAACACCTTTGCTACTTGATCAGCATAGAACGGGGCCTGCCGACAGGACACTACATCGAAGAAATGCTCAGGGAATTCAAGCTTCGACGCGTCCATTTGCATGTAGCGCACATTCGCCCTATTTGCTCGCTTCCGATTAGTATTCGCCGTTCCGATCATATTAGCCGAAACATCGATTCCGATTAAAAGCAGGGCAGCATCGCTCATCTGAAGCAATGCCTCTCCTCCGCCTGTACCTATATCCAGCAGAAGATCGGATTGTTTACAGACTTTCCTCACTTCCTCATATAATTGAAAGGTCGCCCCTTCCATCACACACTTCACCTTACTGAAATTCCAACCGTTCAAATGCCCGACTCTATCGTAAAACGACCTGTATTCCGCCTCATTCATGGCCATGTCACTGTTCCACCTTTTGATTTCTCTAAGAGTAATAGCAAGACGTCTAGTACCGCCTACCGACTAAAGTCTAGCCCAAAACTATACCTGCGTTCGTTACGACCAACCACCGATCCACTGTATTCTTTTAATAACAGACGAGATGCGGAACGCACAGTTGGACAATGAACGGAGGTATTCTTCACATGACTCAGTACAAAAATATTTTCATTCTTCTAACCGATACGGGCACCCTGCTCAACAAAATGATCCGACTATACACTAAAGCTTCAATGAATCATGCCTCTATTTCTTTGGATGGAAGCCTGCAGAACGTATATAGCTTCGGGCGTAAATATGAAGAAAACCCTTTTGTCGGAGGATTCGTTAGAGAGAACATGGAAGGAAAAGTGTTTCAAAACTCCAAATGCTCCGTTTATAAGTTAAGGGTGAGTACAGGCCAATATGAGAAGCTCAAATCGATCATTCAAAAATTCGAGAAGAACGAGCATCAATACTCGTATAATCTCCTGGGTCTATTTTTACTACCTCTCAATATGCCATTGGAACGCAAGCAAGCTTTCTTCTGCTCGGAATTCGTTGCTTTTACTTTATCCCGTGCCGGCATTTCGGTTACTGACAAACCTTCCTCCCTAGTAAAACCATGCGATTTCGCCAAATCAACGTCCCTGCAGCTTGTATTCAAAGGGAGCTTGAAAGACTATATGGAGCTTAGAAGTCTAGCAAACATGGCCTCGTAATCGAACTACCTTCATCATCATATGAGTGTTCGGTCTATCTGGGATCTGGCTATTACTTTTCTTTGCTATTGCGCATCGCAGGTAAAAGCATTAAATCTCCCTTGTCACCCTCAATGAATTGTTGGTACGCTGGCGACTCCATTGGAATCAACGCCATCTTACCCTCTTTATCGAAATGAATGCCCCATCCGAATTTCTTCGGCAGCATGGACGCTCTCATACAAGCCGTAGGTTTCTGGAAAAACTCGTCTCTGATTTGTGTACCCTTGGAGGACAATTCTTCCTCTGAGAGCGCCTTATGGCGAATATGCACCTGATAGAGTAGCTCTTCTTGCGTGTAAACATATGGATTGGCGGAAACTAACTCGAATTCGATGCCGGCCTTGGTCTTGCCGTCCTTCTTATCTGGCGGTACCTTACCGCTAACGGCCGGACAATCCGCTGCAACTTTTATAAACGTGTCATAATAATTCCATTCCATTTGGATATCCCTCCAACTTCTTCCTTTTCCAAATTATTGCGCATTTGATCGAAGAGTTCAAGGTAAAGGATGTGTGGTACACTGGGAGCATACTTACTATGACGTTGAATGGCTAGGAGTTGCGAATGATGAAGCTAGTATCGTGGAACGTGAATGGACTAAGAGCATGTGTGAACAAAGGATTTAACGATTATTTCGCTGAGACGGATGCAGATATATTCTGTATTCAGGAAACCAAGCTGCAGGAAGGACAAATTACACTGGAGCATGGCGAACAATATACATCCTATTGGAATCATGCCTTGAAAAAGGGCTACTCCGGAACGGCGATTTTCACTAAGCTTAAGCCGCTTTCCGTTCGATATGGAATGGAGCAAGACGAAGAACCCGAAGGGCGTATTCTTACACTTGAATTCGATTCTTTCTATCTAGTAAATGTTTATACCCCCAATGCTAGACGAGATTTGTCCAGGTTGGATTTCAGATTGGAATGGGAGGAACGGTTTCGAGGCTACCTTCAGCAGTTGGACATGATCAAACCTGTCATTATTTGCGGAGATTTGAATGTAGCCCATCATGAGATCGATCTGAAGAATCCCAAGTCGAATCGTAATAATTCCGGCTTTACTCAAGAAGAACGGGATAAGATGACTCAGTTGCTGGAAGCGGGTTTTATCGATACTTTCCGACATTTCTACCCTGATCGAACGGATGCTTATTCCTGGTGGTCTTACATGCCTAAGGTAAGAGAACGGAACGTGGGGTGGCGTATTGATTATTTCCTCGTCTCTGCAAGACTGGATTCCTCTTTAACAGATGCCCATATAGATTGCGATATAATGGGCAGCGATCACTGTCCGGTAGTCCTTTATTTGGCTGATTAATAAGGGGCTGAAACGAACTCATTTGACATGGCCCACTAGTACACGAAAACCCACCTAAAGCTGCATGCTGAGGGTGTTTTTTTTTCGTTGAAAAATAAGTGATTACTCACTTGACGCTCGGAAAATTCGGAAGTATATTGAATTTAACAAAAGTGAGCAATCACTCATTATTCAAGGAGAGTGAATGAGATGGCAAAAGAAAACGAAATATGCATCCGAGCCGTGGATGTTATCCGCAAATTCGATGACAAGGAGGTTCTCCACAGCATTAGCCTCAATGTCAGCAAAAACGAGATATTCGGATTATTGGGCCCCTCGGGTTCCGGCAAAACCACACTGGTCAAAATAATCGCCGGCATCGACCAAGCAACAAGCGGCCGAATCGAAGTGTTAGGTACGCCGATGCCAAAGCTTGCGATGATGAATCGAATCGGATACATGGCCCAATCTGACGCTCTGTATACCGAGCTAACCGCCAAAGAAAATCTGGAATTTTTCGGCTCCCTCTTCGGACTTCGAGGTGCAAAGCTGAAAAAACGGATGCAAGAGGTCATGGAGCTTGTCAACTTAACCCCTCATCTGAAGCGCTCCGTTGCCGCTTACTCGGGCGGCATGAAACGCCGCTTATCTCTTGCCATTGCCCTTCTTCACGAACCGGAAGTCCTAATTCTCGATGAACCGACCGTCGGCATCGATCCCGTGCTTCGCAAATCCATATGGGATGAGCTCGGGAGTCTGAGCCGAAGAGGGACAACGATCATGGTCACTACTCACGTCATGGATGAAGCCGACAAATGCCACCGTCTCGGTATGGTTCGCGATGGACACCTGATTGCCGTCGGAACACCGGAAGAATTGAGAGAGAATACCGGCAGCGCCAGTATTGAAGAAGCATTCCTGTTCTATGGAGGAGTTCGCTCATGAGAATCCGAGCCCTTATTGTCCGTATTGTTCGCCAGTTCATTCATGACAAGCGAACGATGGCATTATTGATCGCCGCCCCGCTATTAGTCTTATCCCTTATGTATTTAGTATTTAATGGCGGTACGTATCAACCGAAGCTTGGCACCCTGCAAATTCCAGCATCCTTATCACAGAGCTTGAGCAATAACGATGCTATCGTGACGGCCTTCAGCACGGCGGACGAGGCAGAAGCAGCACTCGCCGATCGAGAAATCGATGCGATTATCCGGCTGGACGGCGCACTTCCGCATGTGAAGCTCGAAGGCAGCGATCCTGCCAAAAACCGTTCCGTTATGATGCTGATTCAGAAGACCATACAAGAGCAGGCTCCTGCACAGAATCAGGCAGCCAAACCGCCTACACCGGTCTTCGACTATCTACACGGTTCTGCAGACATGTCTTCCTTCGACAATTTTGGCCCCGTATTGATTGGATTGTTTGCCTTCTTCTTCGTTTTCCTCATTGCGGGAGTCTCCTTTCTGAAGGAGCGAACTAGCGGAACGTTGGAGCGTCTCTTGGCCACTCCGCTGCGCCGTTGGGAAATCGTTGTCGGATATATGGCAGGCTTCGGAATATTCACCAGCCTGCAGGCGGTGCTAATCGCGGGGTATACGATCGGTGTATTAGGAAGCCTAATGGTTGGCTCCTTCTGGTACGTGCTCCTGATTATGCTTCTCTTGTCCATAACGGCACTCAGCTTCGGCACCTTCCTATCGGCTTTTGCGAACACAGAATTCCAGATGATTCAATTCATTCCGTTAGTTATTGTGCCACAAGTATTCTTCTCAGGCTTGTTCGATCTCGACAGCATGTCACCCTGGCTGAGTTGGCTGTCCTATATCACTCCACTTAAGTACGGTGCTGATGCTCTTCGGAACATTATGATCCGCGGAGAAGGCTGGGGCTCCATCGCCTTTGACGTGTACATTTTGCTGGCGTTGTCTCTGCTCTTCATGACGGCCAATGTACTCGCGTTGCGCAAGCATCGGAAAATATAGTAATCTTGTAAAGACATTCATTCGCACGTGAAAGGGGATATGCCTCTATGTCGGATCATACAGAACAATGGCTGGAGGACCTTATCCGGTTGACCGAGGGGGACGACCAGAAGAAAACCGATAAACAAGCCAAGATCCTGGAGGCTGCTATCGAGATCTTCTCAGAAAAAGGCTACGCCGCCACATCTACCAGTGAAATTGCTCAGAAAGCCGGCGTCGCGGAAGGAACCATTTTCCGTCACTATAAAACAAAGAAGGATCTTTTGCTGTCAATCGCTGGGCCCATCGCAACCAAGCTGGTCGCCCCGTTTCTTATGCGTGATTTTGCCAAGCTGCTTGACCTTCCCTATAACCAGGCCGATGAATTCTTTCGCGCTATTGCTCGAGACAGGGTCGTATTCGCTCGTAAAAACGTAAAGCTTATCAGAATTCTGTTCCACGAGGTTCCTTTTCAACCGGAATTGATGGAACAGGTTAAAAGCTTGATGACGAACATCGTGGTAACACGTATCGAAAAGGTCGTCAAACATTTTCAGGAGCAGGGGCAGATTATCGAAGCGCCGCCATGGCGTATTATGCGATCCGCCGCCAGCATGTTCATTGGCATGATCATCTTTCATGTGTTTCTGATGCCGGAATTTCCCTTTGATGAGGAAGAGGAGATCGATCGCACGCTGGACATTCTTTTGCACGGAATCGCACGTCGGGCAGAAGCGAAGTAGACTAGTGTTCGACAGCAACCAACGCGCCTGTGCTCGGTTGTGATTGGCAAATAGCACAAAAAGGGCTGTGAGAGGTTGCCTGTTGGCAACCTTTCACAGCCCTTTTCCCGCTTACTATTTCGCATCTCTCATGTACTCATCAGGCACGTAGACAATGCTCGATTGAGCAGTAACGATCAGTACTCCCGCATCCTCATCATACGTGACCGGCCCTTCATGTACGTAATACCAGGTTTTAACCGTTGGTTGGTCTTCATACTCACGAAAAATAAACACGTTCAACTCATCCTTGGACTGGAGTACACCTGCTATTTGATCACTCGACAGACCTTGCACGGTAAATTTCGTCCCGCCGCCCTCCATCTCCTCGATCTCATAAGCCACAGGCCGCTTGCCCGTATCAATGAAAATGGGTCCTCCGACCGCATTCTTGACGACAAAAATCTCCTTCATCACCCGGCCCCCTTATGGCAAATCGATCAGCATGAAAAACGCCGACTGATTCGCTTCCAGCTTCAGATGCGACTCGCCTTCCATGCGCGCCGAATCTCCATTACCCAGTATCGTTCCATTCACCTGAACCGCACCCTCGATAACAAACATATACATACGCCGGCCTTCAAGCTGCGTATATTCCAATTGCTTGCCGCTCTCGAGTCTACTGAGATAGATCGTCATATCCTGGTTCAGCAACGCTACGTTGTCCGATGCCGTATGCGAAGCTACAGGCAGAAGGGTATTGATCAGCTTGCCTACCTCATATCGGACAGCTTCATAGGAAGGCGGTAGTCCCCTCTCGCGCGGCATGAACCAGATTTGCAGCAGCCGCAACGGCTCTTCATCTGATGGATTAAACTCAGCATGCACGATGCCCGTACCGGCAGACATTCTCTGCAGCCCGCCAGCAGACGTGGTCTCAGCATTCCCCAGATTGTCTTCATGCCGGATGCTGCCTTCGAGCACGATAGAGACAATCTCCATGTCACTGTGGGGGTGGGCACCGAAGCCCCTGCCTGGGGCAAGCACATCGTCGTTACATACACGCATTACGCCGAACGCCGTATTGTCAGGGTCAGCGTAGGCTCCGAACGAGAAGCTGGGGCGGCTCTGCAGCCAACCCATATCGGTCTTGTGCCGTTCTAAATCGGGGTACACTTTAATCATGCTCCGGCCTCCTCGAATAAAAATATAGATACTATACTTAGTATAGTGAATTATTGTTGAGCTGACAACCCTATGATTGCACGGCTCCCGAGGCCGTCCGGATTCGTCTTTCTTTTCAAATTAATTGTCGTTCGCAGGGATCGGAGTGATATTTATCACAGAGGTATGCGGTCTCTATGATTCATAATATATGTAGCAGAATGAATAAAGTATAGGATAACCAAGTTGGTGTAGCGCAAGTACTAACTATTATGAAAAGAGGGATTTCATGAATACCGAGAAGAACATTTGCGAATCGTGCGCTTCTAAAAGCGGCACATCTACATGGCCGAAGAGTACCCATTGGATTTGCGAAGACTGCAAAGTAAACATGAGAATCAAGACGATCACAGCGACCAAGCTTGAACTCCGAACGATCACCTATGCAGACGCGATTGATTTGCCCAATAAAAAGCAGTAACTGGTAAGTGATACCTAATCGCAATTCCAAGGCCAAACAGCCAACCCCCTGCTTAGGAGGTTGGTTATTTGTGTTGAAATTATTTCATTTTTGTGTAATATATACTTTACAATGTGTATGGTTTAAGTTACATTATGTACATGATACTTTACTCAAAGTAAAGATTAACTTACAGGAGGATTCGAATATGTCCTATCAAGAAAAAAAGAACCTCGTATCTTTAATTGGCACCACACTGATTTTTGGATCCTATTGTTTGTATGTATTTCAAATGTACCAAGAAGGAAGCATAGATCCGGCTGATAGCTTCAGCTTTTGGGGGGCCGCCATCTTAATCTTAATCCCGGTGTCGATTGTAGCAAAAATCATCATTCAAATTGTATTCAATATCATCTATAGAATCACTACTAATGAAAAAGAGCCTTCATTTGCTGATGAACTAGACAAGTTAATAGAATTGAAAGCCACAAGGAATTCTCATTACGCATTTATACTTGGCTTCCTTCTGTCGATGGGATCGTTGGTTATGGATATGTCCCCCTCGGTGATGTTCATCATCCTTTTTATCTCTGGGTTTGTGTCTGAGTTGGTTGGAATTTTCACACAGCTTTATCTTTATCGGAGAGGAGTCTAAGATGGGCAAATTTGTTATTAGCAATAACGTTCGGAAATTACGGTTTATCCATGATGAAATGACGCAACAACAATTAGCTGAAAAAGTAGGTGTGACACGACAAACTATCGTAGCGATTGAAAAGGAAAAATACTCCCCTTCTTTGGAATTGGCTTTTCGTATTGCGCTCGTCTTCAACTCTCCGTTGGAAGAAGTATTCTTTATAGAAAATAAGGAGGAATTCTTATAAAAGCGATCATATGCCCAAAATACGGGACACCGGATGTTCTTCAACTCAAAGAAGTAGAGATACCTACTCCCAAAGACAACGAAGTACGGATAAAAATATTTGCGGGAGTAGTTACGCCCTCGGACTGTGCCTTTCGAAAGGCCGACCCCTTTATGATCCGATTTCTTTATGGCCTCAGTAGACCCAAATATACGATATTAGGGGTTGAGCTGGCTGGGGAAATTGATTCAATAGGCAGAGATGTAAAGCTATTTAAGAAAGGCGATCAAGTATTTGGTATAAGTCCGAACAGCTTTGGTGCTCATGCCGAATACATGTGTTTGCCCGAAGATAAACCGGTGATCCTAAAACCAGCCAATGCAACCTATGAAGAAGCCGCTGGCGTCTGTGACGGGGCATTAACTGCATTGATTTTCCTTAGAGATATGGCGAATATTCAGCGTGGACAACAAGTTCTTATCCATGGCGCTTCTGGAGCGGTAGGTGCTTATGCTGTACAGCTTGCCAAGTATTTTGGGGCAGTAGTTACCGGAGTATGCAGTACCACGAATCTAGAATTGGTGCAGTCTCTGGGGGCCGATAAGGTAATCGATTATACCAAAGATGACTTTACCAAAAACGGTCACACCTATGATGTTATTTTTGACGCGGTAGGCAAGAGTTCATTTGCGCGTTGTAAAGGCTCGCTAAAGCAAAGAGGGGTCTATCTCTCCACTGTCCCTTCACTGGGAATTATGCTTCAAATGTTATGGACTTCAAAGATCGGCAGCAAAAAAGCCATTTTTACGGCTTCGGGCTTAAAGCAAAATAAAGAAAATCTGGTCTTCCTCAAAGAGCTTTTCGAAGCGGGCAAGATAAGATCGGTTATAGATAGACGCTATCCGTTGGAACAGACTGCTGAAGCTCACCGGTACGTTGAAAAAGGACACAAAAAGGGCAATGTCGTCATCACTTTGGAACATCGTTAGTATTTTGCATGCGACGCGCAAATAGGTCGGTAGCCGCTCGAAAGAGTGGATCTACCGGCCTTCTTTGTGAACACGAAGAGGTTCAAGAATATCAAAGGAACTACATATTCGAAATCTTCAAATTATTATTAAACCTATGAGACGGGTTTTTATTTGAATACAAGGATAAATTCGTTTAAACATTAGCATTTGCACTAATGTTGTACGATAAGGGGGTAAGGTGTGCCTCAAGGGGATTACAAAAAACTAGTATTAAGTTGTAGGAGGTTGGTAACTTGTCAACAAATCAGGGTGCGATAACAATCCCTATTTTTCCATGCAGGTCTATAGACGAACAGTTGGATTTCTACCAAGCATTAGGGTTTGAAGTGACTTATCGGCAAGCCAAACCAAACCTATATGCTTGCGTCCGTCACCGTATTACGGAATTACATTTTTTTGTACTCAAACAATTGGAACCATCCAACTCTTACAGCATGTGCTACATAAGCGTTCCTGATGTGGATGCCGTGTACAGGGAATTTTGCGAAAATCTAAGAAAGACTTACCAAAAGATCCCCACCAAGGGGTTTCCAAGAGTCACCAAACTCAATAATCTTTCAGAAGACCGTAGATTTAACCTCATCGATCCTGCAGGAAATCGCTTGATGATTGGGCAGAAGCATGCCTCTTCCGAGCCAATCCACAACAATCCATACATTGTGGTGCACCCTTCAAAGTTTACAAATGCGCTCGAAACTGCGCACCGATTGGCGTATGCCAAAGACGACCCCGCAGCGGCAGCCAAGGTGCTGGATCTTGTTCTTTCAAAAGCTGAAGAAGCATCGGCAATACTTCGCTACAAAGCTTTTGTACTGCGTGCCGATATCGCCGTCTCCATGGACGAGATCAATCTTGCGCGAACTTTTATTCAAGAGGCGGATCAATTAATTCTATCTGATCAAGGACTTGAAGGCGTGAAGGAGGAAACCGAAAGATTAAATGAACTTAAAGTGACTTTGGGGCAAAGCTAATCTTCATAAAGGTTCATGGGGGGTATAAGTTGGCAAAACAGATGAGTTAATATAAACCTCACAACATGGAATATATCCCCATTTATTAGAAGTTGTGATACTATTGACAGTATTACAACTCACGGGGGATAACTATTAAATGAAATTGAAATACATAAAAATTACTAACTTTCGATGCATTTCTGAACTAGAAATTGATATTTTTGAATTTACTAGTCTAATTGGTCCAAATAATTGCGGTAAATCTTCCATTATTCGTGCGATTGAAATTCTTTTAAATCAATCAAAGCCACATACCGACGAATGGAAAAAGGGTAGTGAAGACCAGGAAATTATTGTTGAGGGAACTTTTGAGGAAATCGAAGAGTGGGAGCGGAACACTCCTGGAATTTCCGGATTAGTTAATGATTCAAAAATAAGATTGCGTGTCCGAGCTTCAATTTCTGCGGAAAACAAAATCGAAGTTAACTATGAGGCGTTTATTAAACAATATGAGATCTCCGGATGGGCTGATAGATGGCAAGATGTAGACCCAACAATCCGTGAAATTGCTGCAACTGCAGGTATTGCCGACGGGACAGCATGGCGGACCAAAGCAAATAAAGAAAGAGTACGAGAAATCGTTTTGAGAGAAAATCCACAATTACACGAATTAATTGGTGAGGAATGGACTTCAGAGAATATTAGTTTCTCAGCTGCGTTGAAACAAGCTCTTCCTAGGGCAGTGATTATTCCTGCCGTGAAAGATGCATCCGATGAAATTAAACCTACCAGTACTACTGTTTTTGGAACACTTCTAAGCCAAACAATTCTACCAGCTATTCAAGAATTACCCGAATACCAAAGTCTAGTTGCAATCATAGGGAGCATCTCAACAAAATTATCGAATGATACCGAAGATGGGATACCTATTATTAAAGATTTGACCAGAGAGATATCAGCTAGAATGTCTTCAATAATTGAGTCAAAAATTAAAGTTACGATGTCGACACCAGATACTGATAAATTCGTTGGATCAAGTACAACTTTGTTAATAGATGATGGAACAGAAACTACTATTGGAAGACAAGGGCACGGTGCACAGAGAGCATTAATTTTTGCACTAATTGAAGTCTTGGCAACTAGATCGTCTATTGTAGAGCAAAACGAACAATTTAGGTCAACAATTCTATTGTTTGAAGAACCTGAATTATTTTTGCATCCACATTTAATGATTAGGCTAAAAAATGCTTTAAAAAGTATTTCCGAGAAAGATCATTGGCAAGTTATTATCAGTACGCATTCCCCATTTTTAGTTGATGTTGTTGATAATCCTAAGTCACTTGTTATTTTGAACAGAGCTACTCCAGCTGAATCACCCTATAAGAATCAACTTCAAAACGACCCTTTTAACAATGCCGACACTGCTGATGATGAAAGAGCATCATTAAGGGCATCTCTTGATTTTCACCCTACAGTGAATCAAGTTTTCTTCGCAAAAAGAGTAGTTTTGGTCGAAGGGGATTCAGAACTAGCTTTATTTAACCATACAAGTAAGTTGCATGCACATTTTAATATTAATGAAGAATCATTCAACAATACCACTGTAGTATCTTGTGGTGGAAAATGGACGATTGTTCCATTTGCAAAATTACTCAATGCATTTCGGATTCCATTTAAAGTTATTCATGACTGTGACAAAAAAGACAGAAATGAAGATGAACTAGCCATTATTGCTGCAATTGACCCATATAGGGCAAATGAAAAGATAAGATTAGCAGCTGATGGGCGTGAAATATATGTTGTAGAGGATACGCTAGAGCATCTTCTCTGGGAAGCAGGAAGAAGAACTCCAAGCAAGGATAAACCTTATTTGACTTGGAAAAGAGTACAACAACTTCTCGAAACACCCGAACAATTGGAAAATTTTCCTCGCTTAAGAGATCTGTTTGAGTTTGTTTACAGATGGTAGTATACGCCAAATAATAAAATCTCTTTTTTAACATCTTGATTACTTGTTGAACCGGCATTTAATACGACATGTTGCCGACTTCATGCAACGGACGGACTCTTAATAAGAATGGCCATGAACCCTCAAGATGAGGGTTCATGGCCATTCTTTGTGTTATTAGATATATAAAGAAGATAAAAATGTGTGTTCGGTTTGGCTCCCGCTGGTATTTACAGCAACCGAGAGTTGAATCCTTGATGAATCGAGGCCTCCTGGTTACACGGCTAGGTAAACTATTCAACCAAGTACTATGTATTCCGAATGCCTGTCCGACGCGTTTTCTCCATTGTTACTCATCACCCGTCGCAATCGGATTACCCTCATACGAAATCCAATCGCTCCAGCTTCTTACTCCCCCACGAACCCCCATGCTCGGAAGGTTCCAAATGCAAAAGGTGAGGGTTCGGAGCAGCGCGGCGGGAATGCTTCGGAGGATGTGCCAGCCCCCATATGCAACGACCTCCCATGGCTACGCTTGGGAGGACTTGTGGAGCAAGAAGCCCGTAGACGACGCGGCTGGTGAAACATTATAGTTTGAGCCAAGGCGAGTCATCCACCTGTGGCTGGGTCAAGCCGAACGGATCGCCAACAAAAGGACAAGTGAAGCAAGGTAAACCTTAACTTACTTTTGTCTTATCTTGATTGCTGTTTGCAAGCTGTTGAACGTTGTTTACAGGTTGTTCCTCTTTACTATCAAGGGCTTCAACATATGACGAGTAAGAGGACTTCAACTCTCCAAATCAATATTGTTCTCCTGAACAACAAGTTCCTAGTCTCGATAGGCGTGCGTGGAATAATATTCGTTTGACCAACTCGCGTTTGGAAGCCGAGCACGTTACTCAAGAGTAAATCATGAGGACTTGCAACCCAAAATAATCATCCCAGTTCTCTTGCAGATTTAGCTCCTTGAATAGCAAGCCACTGAATCAGTTCAGCAGCGGAACTACGTTTTGCTGCGTCCAGTGGAGTTAATCCATCCCAGACGGATATCCAGTTCAGTTTGGCGCCTTGTTCGAGGAGGTATTCTGCAGACTGCAGCTGTCCTCCGTGGCAAGCGCACCAGAAGGCAACGGTAACTTTGTCCGGAGGAGAAGAGCTATTTACTCCCCAAGGATATCGCTCAGAAAGCGTGTTCCCGGCGAAATAGGCCTTTATTGCGTCCATCTGTCCAAGCGCAGCAGCATGCCAGAGTGCAATCTTCGCTCCGCGTTCAACCAATCTACGGGCTGCACACCATTGTCCGAACGCTACTGCATCGTCCAGTGGCGTGCCACCGGCGATCACTGCACCTGGCGCTTCGATATCGGCGCCAGCATCAAGAAGCGCGTCAAGCACTTTAATGTCATCGGAGCTCGCAGCCCAATGAAGCGGTGTCTCGGTGTTCGAACCCGTGAAACGAGCGTTCACCTCCGCACCGAACTCGACTAACACTCCCACGGTAGCCGATCCGTTTGGGAAGTGACCGGGCCAGTCGGTCACCACATGCAACAGTGTTCGAGACATCTTACAACTTTCGCCTTCGTTGCTATTGTCTCTTCCGATAATTGTTGCCGTTGCCAACCCTGGATTCTCGACGAGCAGTCGCTTCAACGATGGAATATCGCCAGTTTGGATCGCTTGAACAACGGTTACTGCCAGCGTTTCATCTTCGTAAATAAATTCCATATCCAAGTCTCCTCACACACATAATCAGTCCCATCTATCCTTTCATGGCTCATGTAACAGTTTGAATTGTATAACGACTTAAATTTGAGCTTCGTAAATTCACCGTACTTGAGTATTCGTGGAATGATTATAATGTCCTGCTCGTTAGTAGATGGAATAAATTTTAGTTCATCAACGCTATCTTAATGGCGGCTGGACTCTTTCACCGCACGTAAGAACTCGCCGCGCCTGTCTGTGGATGGCTAGATGCAAGACGCATGATGCCATTCAACAACAACCTGTCCCGCTGCCGGACTGTGGCTGGCTCAGGGGTTCTTGCAACCAATTCCAGCGACTTCTTGTTTGCAAGCTGTTGAACGGAAAACCCAAAGAGGGCCACAACAAGTCGCCACCCGGCAACCTGTCACAGCCCTCCACCCCACGTCCGACGCGGCTTCTCGGTCCTTACTCTTCTCCAGTCGCCACCGGATTCTCCTCATAACTAATCCAGTCGCTCCAGCTTCCAGAGTACAGCTTCACGTTCGGGAAGCCGGCTTCCTCCAGCGCGAGGACATTCGGGCAAGCGGTCTGCTTGTCCGGCAGCATATTAGGGCTTTAACAGGTTGCCCGGGAGGCAGGCTGTTAAAGCCCTAATTGGCTTTCCATTCCCCGTTGCTCAAACAATCAGTCTTTGATCAATCGGTCTTTAATCGCCTGAATCTGCTCCTCCGTAAGGCCGATGAAAAGCAGATAATGTTCGGCGTTCGAATACTTCTCCACCAAATGATCCAGCATTACGTCCATATTAAGAGGATCGCAGCCGAGAAAATTTTCATACATCTCTTCCGGCATCGTGGCAGGACGTTCGCCGCGCAGCTCATGCATGATTGGTTCGAGACAAGATGCCGTCAACGAATAGTCTTCTTTTATCGTTTCATGCGGAACGCCGGCAAGATCCAGCAGCAATGCCGAAACGACGCCGGTCCGATCCTTGCCTGCAGCGCAATGGTACATGGTTGCCGGGCCAATCCGATCCGCCAACAATGTGAACACACTTAGCAGCTCCGCTTGAGACCCTTCCAGCATGCTGACGTACAAATCACCAAGATGGCGTACTTGCATGGTGGCCAATTTCGTAGGATTAATCAGACTGATATGATGATACTCGACTTTGTCGAAATCAACGAACACATTTTTCTTCGTCTCAACCTCTGACGTATGCCGCAAATCGATTACCTTGCCAACACCTCTATTCACCAAGTCAGAGCGGCTTACATCCGTCAGCCGGTGCAAGCCGTCCGCACGGAAGTAAACTCCCCAATTCGTCGTCTTTCCATCTTTCGTAGCATATCCGCCCAAATCGCGTACATTATAGGCGCCTTCAACCTGAAGGACGCGTTGCTCGTATCCAATAACTGGTTTCATAAAAGTAACCGCCTTTGTGAGTGATAGATATGAATCTAAGCCTTTAAATGTAAAACTGCTGAAATTGCATGAGGACTTGCTCGTTTAATTCGAGAACCGCCTTTCTTGCTTCCTCTAAATCTCCGCGTTCAAGGGAGTCGTAAATCCGCCTATTGAATTGCTTGGCCTGATTCGGCCTCGGCAAAGAGTTTGCATGCAACTTGCGGTAAGAGATGATTTTGAACATATACTTGCCTTTGATCTGCTCGAGAATCTGCAGCATATTCTGATTGCGAACAGTGGAAAGCATAGCTCCGATGAACATCAAAGAGCTATCATAATAAGCCAGGTAGTCGCTCTCTTCGGAAGCCTGTATCTGGCGATCGAGATGAACTCTCATAGACGGCAAGTCGAAAGACAGCTTCCTCATCGCTGCAACTTCTAAACCGTACAGCTGCATGGAAGTCAGCACTTCGAACATTTCAGCGAATTCCCGGAAGGAAATGTCCTTAACGAACACGCCTCTGCCTCGAATGGACTCTACAAATCCTTCGGTTTCCAGCAACGAGATCGCAGCGCGAATCGGCGTGCGGCTCATGTTCAACCGATCCGCCAATTCGTTCTCCGACAGAAGCAGGCCCGGCAAATAATTGCCGCATATAATTTGCTCACGGATTTTCTGATAGGCTATTTTTTCTAATGAAGGCTTTGTCGAGCCTTTCATCACGGGTAAGTCTTGCTGGTTGGACAATGAACTCATTAACGAATGCCGCCTTTTAGGAAAGAATCGATAATTTGACGCTGTAACACCAAGTATATAATAAGAATGGGTAAGCTCGCCAACGTAGTTGCAGCCATCATCGGTCCCCATTGATTCGACTCGGTGGACATGAACGACTGCAGTCCGATTTGCAAGGTTGAGAATTTCGGCTTGTTCGTAACGAGAAGAGGCCAGAAATAGTCGTTCCACGCCGAAATGAACAATAACACGCCGGATGAGGCGATCGTCGAACGCAGGTTCGGGAATATAGTGCGCCACAACACACTCCAGTCGGAGGCGCCGTCTAAGTGAGCAGCTTCAATTAGTGTTTTAGGGAACGATTTGAACGCACTATAAAGTTGCAGCACCGCGAACGCCGAAACGATGTTCGGGATAATCAGACCAAGCAGATTATTCCTCAGTCCCCAACCGCTGATGACGACATAATTCGGAATCATGATGACCTGAAAAGGAACTAGCCATGTTAGCGAAATGAGTGCAAAGACGAACGTTTTACCGCGGAATTCCCAACGGGTAAACGCATAAGCGGCAAGTATGCTGGTCAACAGCTGCGCGGCTGTCTGAACGATGGCCACGATCAGCGAGTTCGCCATCATGCGGGCCATCGGGATCGCATTCCACGCGTACGCGTAGTTCTCGAACGTCCAATGGCGGGGAAGCAGCGAAGTGGAATATATTTCTCCTGGAGGCTTAAATGACGTATTGAGCATCCAATAAAAGGGGAAGACGGCCAGTAAGCTAAGCAATATCAGCAAAATATGCTTGCTGGCTAACGCCTTTCGGGACACATGGAGTCTTGCGTTCTTCACCTTTGTTCCTCCTTCAATTATCGTAAAATGACACTTTTTTAGACCATTTCATAAATCCGAGCGCAATCAGGCTGGAGCCAAGAACGACAAAGACTGCCGCTGCCGAGCTCGATCCGACCGAAAACGTCTTGAAGCCGTACGTCCAGAGCAAATAATAGATGTTGGTCGTCGAATTGATCGGCCCGCCTTGCGTCAATACGTTGATGTAAGAGAAGCTCCATTCCGCGGCGAACAGCGTACTGAGCATGGCCATAAACATAATAGTCGGCGACAGCAGAGGGAGCAGCACGTGCCAAATGATTTGCCAGCGGTTCGCCCGGTCCATTCTAGCGGCTTCCACATATTCTTTGTTCAGCCCGGACAATGCAGCCGAGAAGATCAAGGTGCTGAAGCCGATCAGCTTCCAACCGGTAATGAAGGTGATCGACCAGATCGCCCAATGAGAGTCTGAGAAGAATCGAATCGGTTCCTGAATAATATGGATCGCTTGAAGCAGCTTGTTGATCAGGCCGCCCATCGGATTCATCAACCAGCTCCATAACGCGGATACGGCAACCGGCGCCATGATCATTGGAACAAATACGAGCGCCCGATACATGGTTCGCGAACGTTTGCCGATGTTATCCGTAGCGATGGCGATGGCCAGCGGGATTAACAACGAGAACGGCAGCACGCCGACCGTGTAGATCAATGTATTCCACAAGGCTTTGCTCATATCGGGGAGTGTAAACAACAGCTTGTAATTTTCAAGTCCAAGATATTCCTTCGGAGAGGTCGGGAGCATGTTCCACTCATAGAAGCTAAGCTGGAACGTTTGCAGAAGCGGGCGGTAAACCCAATAGCCGATTGACACGATGGCCGGCAGCAGATACAACCAAGGCATGATCCAGCGCAACCGGCTTCTTCTGCGAATCCGTTCGAAGGACTTCGACCGATCGCTTTGAACCGTCGCGGCCATTGAATTGCTATTCATAGGATCTATCCTCCTTGCAATTTCGTTTCATTTGATCGATCTTTTTACCGCTTGAAAAATAGAAGACAGAAGGTCATTCCGCCTTCTGTCTTGCCGGACAGGCGATTCTTTCCATGCGGTGTTGTTATTGGATCAGTATTTGCGCGCGTTTTTGCGCATCCTGCATGATTGGAGTAATATCTCCGCTTGTCTGAAGCGATTTCTGCACTGCATCCAGGAAAGTCGATTCGACTTGGCTGAATTTGGAGCCTGGGTATGCGACCCACGGCTGAAGGCGGGTAAGCTGTTCCAAATTCGGCTTGACTAGCGGGTTTTGAGTGACCCAGTCCTTCAGATATTTCGGGTCGTCGACAATCGCCGGACGCAGCGGCAAGTAGCCGAGCTTGGACGTTATGATCGTATATCCCCTCTCACTGGTAACGAATTTCAGAAATTCCCAAGCTGCTTTTTGTTTAGCCTTTTCATCCGACAAGATGAACAAGGCACTTCCCGAGTTGACCGGTGTTGTCGGTTTGCTGCCGAACGAAGGCATCGCCGCCGCTTTCAACTCCCAGCCTCCGGCTTTGGCTGCGCTCAGGAACCCGCTTTGCAAGGCGCTGCTAGTAAGCACCATGCCAAGCTTTCCTTCGCTAAACGATTGGGTGACTTCGCCGTCGTTCAATTTATCGTGAGCGCCGCTTAAGAGAAGATCCTGCCACATCTTAATGGCGCCGACAGCAGCAGGCTCGCCGAACTGAATCGTTTTACGGTCGTCCGACAGCACTTTACCGCCATTGCTGCCGACAACTGCTTGCGCGAGCCAGTCATTGCCTGCCATGCCCTGGATATGAACGCCTGCGGCCTTCGTCTTGGAAGTAATTTGAAGCGCTGCTTGCTTTACTTCCTCCCAAGTTTTCGGTGGTTGATTCGGGTCGAGACCCGCATCTTGAAAGATCTTTGCGTTGTAGAACAGAATCGGCGTGCTGAACGTGTAAGGCAACCCGTACGTTTTGCCCTTCAGCTGCCCCAGCTTCATCCCGTTCGGAGAGAAGCCTTCGAAGTTTTTCTTGAACTCGTCAGCAGAAATGATATCCTCGAGCGCTTTTGCCCCATAATTTTGCACCGCATAATCCAATCCATCGAATACGAGCTGGGCTACATCGGGACGCGAACCGGCTGCAATATCGGCTTGAACCTTCGTATTGATTTCCGTTGAGGTGATTGCAATCGGATCGATTTTTATTTCCGGGTGAGCCGTTTCGAATTCGGAGATCAACTGTAATACGCCGTCCTTCTGGCTGGCAATCGCCAGATTGTAGCTATAAAATGTGATTTTGGTCGGTTGACTGGCCGGTTTGCTCGAGCTTGTGCTAGTAGCTGTGCCGCTATTGGCCGAATTAGAAGTGCCTTCATCTGAACCTGAGCTTCCGCATGCGGCCGTAGTCAGCATCGCTAATGCCAGCACGCCGGCCATTTTTGTTTTTTTCAACATGACAACACTCTTCCTTTCAAAATTTTATAGTTAGCCGTGAGCTTCTTGCAGCTTCTTAAGATCGTAATCGATAAGCAGACGATGGTCCCCTGGCATTGTCATCGGCTGAACGATCATTTGTCCGTTCTTCACGAGAACGAAATTGTAGCCCGATCGATCCAACATCCGCATGCTGTTGGCGGCGATCGGATCAAGACCGAATGCTACCCCATCGGCTGCTGCGCAAGGAATGCCGCCCAGCATGCCGATATTGTGATAATGGATATGCCCCGACAGCAAGCCGATGACATCGCTGCCTTCGATCACATTTGCCAGGTCTTGCGGGTTTTGCAGCAGATGGCTGTCCATCATCGCCGTAGGCGTCGGAACGACCGGATGATGGTGCACGATAATCGTTCCAGCTGGAGCCGGCTCGACCAGCAATTGCTGGAGCCATGTCAGCTGCTCTTCGTCGATTCGCCCGTCATGGGTTCCCGGCACTTGCGTATTCAGCATGACGACACGCAACCCATTGCTCATGAAGGTGTAATAATACGACTCATTCGACGGTGCTTCTTCGAGAAATCCTTCGCGGAACGGCTCGCGGAAGTCATGGTTGCCTAACGCGACATGAATCGGAACGCCGACCGCTTGCTCTTCTTCTTGAAGGAACGTCCTGAGGAACTTGTAGTCTTCCAAATCGCCGTCGTGAGTCAAATCGCCGCTAATTACGACAAATGCCGGTTTCGGCTGAAGCTTGCCGATCTCAACAAATACGTTATGAAGCTTGTCCGACATTTCAAGCCCGAACAGCGGCCTTTTACCTGGTTTGCTAATATGGATATCAGTCAAGTGTACGAAGAAAATCGGTTCCATAATTATTTCCCCTCCGCGTGTGAATGTTGGTGTGCGGGATAAGCTGCGATTTCTTGAAAGCCATCCAAATGGAGAACACGATAAGTCGGAACACCGCCGCGCATCGTTACCCATAGAATCAAATTGGCGTTAGCGCCTTCTGCCGATACGCCATGAGGAAGTCCGCCTGTACGACCCAATTGGATGTGCTCGCGGTTGCCTTCGCGCGTATATTCCAGCTCGTGCAGATGACCCGCCAGAATGGTGTAGGGACGATCCCCGAGCATGCGCTCCAATTGGCTGAATTCCTCGCTCCCGGTTTTCCAGCCCGGCTTATGCATGTTGACGAATGTCCAGGTTACATCCTGGTTTTCATCAAGCACTTTTTGAAAGAAGGCAAATTGCTCTTCGCCGATGTTCATCTTGACCTTTGACATGCCCTTCCGCTGTTCAGGCGTAAGCAACTCCCCGAACAATCTCAAGTGATCTTGGACATTGCCTGGATCACGTTTGAAATTTTCCGTCACGCGCTTAACGACGTCGATGAGCTCATCAGGTAGCTCGTCAGGCGTATGCTCCGTGTTGATGGTTAAGTAGAGTACTTCGGCGACGCGGAATGCATAGTAATCCATGCCTTTGCGCTCGCTCCAAACGTTGGCCATGACGGAATTTCCATAGTCGTGGTTCCCGACCGTTGGGAAGAACGGTACTCCCATCGCTTGAATCTTAGCGTCAAGCTCATCCCACTCTTCGTGGACGGAGCCTGGATTTTTCCAGTAGCCCTCGATCAGATCGCCGACGGCGAGGACGAATTCGGGCTTCAAATCCTTCAGCATGTCCAGCGCTTTTTCAAATACGCCTTCTGTTGCCATTCCGCAACGGTCACCCACCACGGCAAACGAAAAATCGCCTTGCAGTTGTTCCGGAAGTTTCCCAAACCAAGGGCGCTTGTTCGTTGCAAACCTTGGATCCTCAAACATGGCGCTAAGCTTTTCATTTAGTTGTACAGTTTGCATGGTTGGCTCCTTTATATCTAGATTGAATATCTCCACAAACTCATTATGCAGGTTGTATGTAAGCTGAATGTCAACTGGATTTTAAGAATTTGTATAGTTAGTTATCCTTGTGGTTGCAAGCTCCTAATCCTAAAAATGCAAAGCCGCCAGCTTCAAACCGTCCGTCAAGGAACAATAACAAACGAGAACTTCACAATTGGTATTTACATTCCATTCTGTGTTGATTTTTAGGCTGAGAGCAACATGAATATAAGGCACAGCAAATACAGTCTCTATATTTAACAATTGGACAGTTTCCTTGAAGAGGGACTAGGACCTTATTCATTTTAGGGATATAGCAAATCAGGGCACATCGAGTCAGTAATGAATCGGCAGGTGTGCCTTGATTGCTTGTGGCGGGGAGCAGAAACTAAAGGGCGGGCGTACGGGAGGGGATCAATGTCGGGCGGATCGCCATGCCCGGCGTAGCGTAGCAAACAAACAATCCTGACTGTACGGTGGAGTGGGGGGTTTACAAAAGACTATACAGCCCCACATCAAAGGGTTGGCGGCCTATTCTGGCCGCCAACCCTTTGATGTGGGGCTATTCTGGCTATTTCGCCCGGGCCGGGCAACTACATATGCACGCCCTGTATTAAACATCCGCGTCCCGTACGGTCCGCCAAAGCTTATTCATTGCCGGTAGCTATTTCGTTCTCAGGGTAAGAAATCCAATCGCTCCAACTGCCCGCATACAGCTTCACATTCTTGTAACCCGCTTCCTCCAACGCCAACACATTCGGACAAGCGGTCACACCCGATCCGCAGTACACCACGATTTCCTGGTTAGGTGACAGTTTATCGAATCGAGTGGCTTGTCCAGCAGCATCACGCCAGCGGCCCTGCTCATCGAGCGCACCCTTCCAGAAGTAGTTAACCGCCCCCGGAATGTGCCCGGCCTTGGCATCGATTGGCTCCGTGATCCCGAGGTAACGCGGCTCTTCCCGTGAATCGATCAGCGTCACATCCGTATTCCCGATCCTGGCCTTAACTTCCTCCATCTGCAGCAGCATATGCTCACGAGTGCGAACCTCGAAGACAGCAGGCTCCGGTATGCTTACTTCAGCGGTTACAGGATGTCCTGCTGCTTGCCAAGCGGAGAAGCCGCCATTCAGGATGAACACCTGATCGTGTCCTGCATAGCGCAGCAGCCACCATAGACGGGACGCCATAGCACCGCCTTGGTCATCATAAGCAACGACCGTTGTCTGATTGCCAATCCCAGCTGCACCCAGAACGACTGCGAATGCCTGCAGATCAGGGAGCGGATGACGCCCCCCATGCTGACTCACCGCAGAGGAAAGCTGCTTATCCAGGCCGAAATAGACGGCTCCCGGCAAATGCCCCTGCTCATATTCGCTTCTCCCCGAGCTCGGCTGTCCAAGAGCAAAGCGGCAATCAGCCACCACCACGTTCGAATCGTGCAAATGCTCAAGCAACCACTCAGCTTCTACTATGAATCCCATCTCATCCACGCTCCTTTGTCCTATCGTTAAGATTAGTAACTGATTAAGGCGGCCATTAGTAACCCTGTGGCAACACTAAGTATGGCGGCGAAGATTCCGACGCTTACATTCCCATTCGGAATTTCACGTACAACTCGGAACGGCGTAATCCACTCGAATATATAGAAGACTAGCACTTGAAACAATGTCCCCACAATCCCCCAAAGCGCCAAATCCCATAAGGAAATGGAATGGTATATTGCTGATGCCAGCACAACGGACAACCCGATTATTTTACCGCCCAGATCATAAGCCGCTGCCTTGGCTGCATTATGTTTGCGGGGATCATCGGTATTCGCCCCTTCACGAATGAGGGCAAACTCGTTATAGGGGGTAGTGATCATAAAAATAGCCATTCCAAATGCTAATAGAGGCAAAGTAACCCCCAAATAAGCTAAAAAGTTCAAAATCTGTTCCCACTGGCCACCAACAGGGTCCATCTCACTCATATCTGCATCTCCTTTGTCCTTAGTCCCACCAACATCTACTCTTCACATCAGAAATTATTCAAGCCCTACAGGCACATAGTACGATAAGTTTCCTGTTATTCGTCCTCCTGCTCTGGCAACAATGGCTGATGCCTTACCTCCCACCAGAAAAGAACCCCAGAGCAGCCGGCAGCGTTCCAAACCGCGCTCCGTCTCAAGCTCCACAATCGGCAGCTCTACGCATTCTTGCACGATCATAGGCTGATCCCAGTAGAGCCCCTCTCCATCTCGTTCCTCCACCGTTCCATCTGCACGGTAAAGGGTCACCCCTCCGCCTTCCCGGCCGAATATCGGCTTCGAAACGAACGGACGCTGCCCTTCGAATTGATTCTCCATGTATGTCGGAAGCATATAGGTTTTAATGGTCTCGTGCTCTTCCGGGGTGAAGAATTCACCCGCTTCGTGCAGATTCCAGATCAGCGCCTGTAGCGCTTTGGACTGTGCGATCAGTGCCGATGGCGGGTTCAGCACACATACCTTACCGCGTGCCATCAGGTCGAGTGCATGAGCACCAGTCGGATAGCCGTCTTCGGCATCCTTCTCTTCCGCCAACTTCTCCAGTGCATGCAATCTATACAATAGGTTGATCGGCTCGTGCGTCCCATCCTCCTCCTGCCATACACACAGTTGATCCTCGTACACACGCAGGTCGGACAAAGGAACGAATCGGCCGTCCAAACCGCTGCAGGCTAACAAATATCGGGTGGTGCCGGCATCCTCTTCATGCCAATCCAGTGTACTGAATGCAACACGGTCCACCGAATACCCGCGAGCTGCATATTCTGCCGCACCAGCCATGAACGCATCCCGCAAATGCTGCTTCATCCCCGCATTCGGATCCTTAACCCCGAACATCGAGCATACATGGCCATTCACCTCATAGGCTTCAACAATACTCGTTGGGGTATCGCTGTTCAGCTCGAGCATCTTCAGCCCTTGATCCGTCTCGGCAAAATCAAACCTCCCGATCACGGTAGGCATCAGCTCTGATCCTGCAACACGAACAGCATCCCAAGTCTCGACGGGCAATCCCAAAGCTTCGAATAGCGAATCCTCACCTTGGCGAGCCATGTGTACGGTCTTGCTGAATACATGCCCGAGCTTCTCGGTAGCTGCTGCAATCTCAGCTCTAAGCGAAGGTCGGATCCGAATTAGGGAAGCCACTGCATATTCATCACCATACATGCGATCCCACGCAAAGGAGCCTCCTTCACGAATGTCTGCATAGAGTCGTTCGCGCCACTCCGCATAGGAGTAACCTTCGACTATCTCGCCCTTGTAGGGGTTAGAGTATCCCATACTCATTACCCGCCGCTGGAGCTAGAGCTTGCAGAAGAAGAACTGCCTATCCCGCTCTTGGAGCCCTGTGTCCCGCTCGAGATGCCGGATGACGGTTTGTTCGCGGTTCCGCTCGTCAGACCTGAATCCGTCTTGGTGTATCGTTTCCTACCATTCGACATATAGTAGGAGCCCCCTGCCCGACTTCCGTCATCATCACAATAGCCGTCATTATTGTCGTCCCAGCATTCGTTCGTTGCTCCGGTCGTTGTCGTCTTTGTACAGCCAGAATTAATAGCCAGAACCCCAGCGATGAACAGACTAACCAATGTCCGGGTTTTCAATCCTTTCGATTCCATCCTACAGCCCGCCTCCTCACCTGTGCAGCAAAAACCGCCCTTATGCGCTCGGTTCCGCGTAATATACATACAGCTTGCGATCCTCATCCACTTCAGTTGAAGTTCTCAACCAAAGCTGTCCACGTATAACCAACCGGTCACTTTGCAAAATTAATATCGTCGTATCATCATCCTGATTGTTATACCTATGGACTACCGGGTAGCGGTCTGTTCCCTCTCTGTATTCCCGCACCTCAATGCAAATTCCTCCTCCGTACCGGTAATCGTCTTGACCATAATCAACAACATGCTCATCCTCAGCCACCTGAACATAAATAACACATTTATTCGCTTCAACAACGCTATGCAATTTCTCATACACCGTCTTGTTCTTAATCCAATAATCGCAGGCAAAGCGAAGTGATATTTCATCTGGATCAATGAAGTCATAATAGTAGAGCACGGGATCCTGCTTATACTCATCCTTCAAACGATATTCCAATCTTGCCATTACCTTTCATGCTCCTTTGCATCAAAATGAATATGTGTAATATACGAGCGAGTATGGGTTTGGTTTCCATCTCCATTTGCTGTCATCTCTGCAATGAATTATGATAAGTTAGGTTCCAACAACCCATTATAAACCTTGCTATTCCCTATTGAATAGGGCATTTAGCAGCATATGATCAGGAGATCTACCACCTATGAAGCATCCACTTCTTCCCTCTTCGCCTAATTGGATCATTACTCCTTTAACGGAGTACCATGGCCGTCTATTATGCGAGTGGCGCTACCCTGCTCCTTACAACATTTACAACATGCCATCTTGGGAGCATATGCTGGCTCACAGCCAAGAATTCGCTGATCCGCTTATCCGGGAGGAGCAATACTTAGCCGTGTGCGACACGAAGGACCAATTGTCAGGCTTCGCTCAATTGTTCCCGCTCGAAGGCTGGACACGGTTAGGGCTCGGACTGCATCCAGACCTTTGCAGCCAGGGACTCGGACAATCCTTCCTGCAGGCGATTCTTCGCACGGCTAGACATAAAAAACCCTCCAATCAAATAGACTTGGAGGTGTTGACTTGGAATAAGCGCGCCATTCGGTTATACGAATCAACCGGCTTCCATATAGACGATACTTATGAGCGCCCGTATGCAGACGGCCGACTTGGACAGTTTCACTGTATGGTGTACAACGATAGTCGATCCGATTGATCCGTATAACAGAATGATTAGTGAATATCTTTCTTCTTGAAGCGACCGCCTTTGACATCATGAATATTGCCAACAGCCAAGAACGCAGCCGGGTCCAAATCTTCAACGATTGATTTCATCTTCGCTTCTTCCAGACGTGTTATTACACAGAAGATCACACGCTTGTTATCTCCGCTGAATCCGCCCTCGCCGTTCAAGAACGTGACACCGCGGCCAAGCCGGTGAATAATGGCATCTCCGATCTCTTTGTTGCGCTCACTGATGATCCATACCGATTTGGATTCTTCGAACCCTTCGATAGTAATATCGATCATCTTAAAAGCTATATAATAAGCTATAAGGGAGTACATCGCTTGATCCCAGCCGAATACGAAACCAGCGCTCCCAAGAATGAATATGTTGATAAACATAACGATTTCGCCAACGGAAAAAGGACTTTTCTTGTTCACTAGAATAGCTACAATCTCGGTTCCGTCCAACGATCCCCCGGAACGGATGACCAAGCCTACCCCAACCCCAAGGATAATACCTCCGAACACAGTGGCAAGCAACGGTTCAATCGTTAGCGGCGGAACAGGGTGAAGCAGGAATGTACCAATGGACATGAGTGCAACTGCAAATAGAGTAGAGATAGCGAATGTTTTGCCAATTTGTTTGTACCCGAGGAAAAGAAAGGGCAGATTCAGAAGAAACAAGAATATTCCGAGCGGAAGACCAGACAAATGAGATGAAATGATAGATAAGCCTACGATGCCCCCGTCAATAATTTTGTTGGGTACCAGGAAAATTTCCAGCCCCACCGAGACAAGCGCGGAGCCCAGAATAATTACAATCATTTTTCGCAAAACCTTGGTTCTCGATAGCCTCAGGTGTTTTCTATGGGCTTCCGAGTTTTTGTCAAAAAGCTTCTCTTGCTCTAAAACAGTCAAGCCAAACTCCCCCTTTTTCTTGTCTCAAACCAAGTAAACCAGCTGCAACTCCTTATCGGTTATAGCTAATTTAATAATATGGTGCTCGCGATCGTAGATCACTTTGCCGCTCCCGATATACATAACCGGATCAGCTCCGAGCGCATAGAATAAGTCGTCTGCCAGAGTACGAATACACTCCGAGCGTTCCTCTTCCTCTAATTGACCCCATTGTTCTTCACTCATCTCGAAGCTATCGTGCACGTTATTCATCCGAATCAGCGCATCCGAAAGCTCTCTTACAATATCCTCATATTCCCTGCCGAATTTGACACCCAATTTGTTGACTCCCTTCGCGCCAACTGGAAAGCAGCGCCTAATGAACTGTGTTATACTATATTGTATCGTATTGTGCGGAGATGATCCAATAATGTTGAAAACTCAAATAACTAAAGAAGAATTGGATCTGTTAGGAGCGAAAGTGAAGAGCAGCTTTCGTCTATTTGAACTGGAAAAAGGACTGGAGCTCCAACAAAAAGGATACGTCTATAACACCGCTATTCTGCCGGAACACAAGCTTGTCGCCAAGGTGCAGGATCAGCAGGTGTATGATGTATCGCTAGACTTAGACAACCTGAAGAGCAGCAAATGCCATTGCTCCGATGGAGGCTACTGCGAGCATATGGCTGCAGCTTTCTTCTATGTATTCGCAGTATATGGTCGACCGGATGCTTTCGTACGCGCCTTGAAGCAGGATGACAAGACCGCTGCTACGGCAGCGGTGAAGAACGCATCTGCTCTTCACCGCAAGACCGTTCTATACGTTGACCCTGCGAGTTCCGCTTCAGACGGAATCAAGGAATCGGCTGCTCCGGAGGAGTGGAAGGATTTTATTGCGAAAAAGTGGGTGCTGTTCACTCAGAAGAACCAGCAGCACAAGCTTTTCATTGATGATTATTACAATGCTGCCTTCCATACCATTACGATGTCTACACAGTGGTGGAGTCGAACTCCTCGGCTGCTGTTTGCCGTACAGACCGGGCTCATGCTGTTAACTCAATTAGATGAAGACTATGCGCAGCGTCAAACGCTCGGTTACATCATCCCCGGTGACCGTCATAGGGAAGCCGCCAACTCCTTACTGGAGAAATGGCATGCTGCTGTCAGGGAGATCGATGTAAAAGACGCCGTTAATCAGTATGTTCCTTATATTTCTTTAATTGCGGACACGGTTCGCATGCTCTTGTTGGCCACTAGGGAAGAAACACCATTTCAACCTATCGCCGTCTACAGACTACTATGGTCACGTGTGTTATTCCATGGATCCGAGAGCTTCTCGGAGAATGAGCAGGTGCTGCTCGAAACCGTCCGAAAGAACAATGAACTGTCCGAGATCACACGCGGAGCGGCTACGCTTGCAGCGGTGCATTTCCTGCTTCTCCGGCACCAGGACGACGCGGCCTGGATCGAGCTGCATTCTGTGCGCACCTTCCGACCTGAGCAGCTCCTCCCTTTTCTTGAGGAATGGCAGCAGCAGGAGGATTGGCTGCGCGTATGGCAGTGGCTTGAGCGGCTGCAGCCCAGCTTCCGAGCTTTGAATGAGAAGTCGTTCCAACAATTCTGCAGTATTGGGAACTTGGCCGCGAAGGAACTCGAGTTAACGGATGAGTGGCTAGCCAGACTATCCGCCCTTCTGCCTCGGAGCTATTATGCTTATACGGAAGTGTTGATGAGAATGGGCCGTTATCGCAGATGGGTCAACTTCCATCTCGCTGAACGCATCGGACTCTCGTCCTTGTATCCTGTCGATATGCGGGCAATCGAGGCGCATGATCCGACTCTGCTGCTGCCCGTCTACCATCAATCCATTGATGCTTATATCAAGCAAAAAAATCGCACCGCATACAAAGAAGCCATTCGACTTCTGAAGAAGTTAGCCAGTATCTACAAACAATTGGGTCGCCAGGATCGGTATGAAGCTTACATGGAAAAGCTTGCTCGCCACTATAGCCGACTGCGCGCATTCCAAGAGGAATTGAAGAGAGGAAAGCTGATTCGATGATTCTGATGTCTCCCATCACGGTACACACCCAGTGGATGTCTGCTGGTTCTTTCTTCATATGGGCAGAAATGCACGGTTCTGAGCTCGATGCGGAGCATCTGAGGTCTTTGCTCTTCGCTTGGCATGAGCCCTCCTTTTATGGAACCTTTATTGAGATCGGCAGTCTGGATCGCAAGGAAGGACTGCTTCTAAGCGCTGAAGAAGCATTGGATTACTTCGCCAAGCCCCTATGGAATGAACATGCTCTCATTCAATGGGATGAGGATTCCACCCGCCTGCTGGATGCTGCGCCTGATATATTAACGGCGAGGGAACAAGATGCCATCGTACCCGACTTCTACAAGTGGAAGAGAGGTCAAGCGGGTTGGAAGCTGTTATTGGACCCAGAGGAGCATAGAGCCGATTCGAGGGATACAGATCGTACCCAGTCATTATCACCTATAGTTGAGGTGTGGCTTGACCATCTCATGGCGGAGCGTTTGCCTAATGCACACGCTCGCATGATGCTATGGAATTCACCAACGGTTGCACAATCAGGTACTGAAGTCGGGGTGGAGCATACACCATTAGATGAAAACCCTGAAGGCACCTCCCTGATTGATGCCCCGCAAGAAGCTCCCGTCCGTGCGCCTGACGGCTTATTCGAGGACGAACGAGACTGGCTTGTGTCTATCGGCTGGTTGCCTGATCCCGCCCCCTTCCGGGTATGTTTACAGATTCAGGAGCCCGATGCAGGATCGGCATGGATGATGTCTATTGTATTGCAAGATAGAGTGAATCCAGATCAATGGATCGCTTGCACCCCTTCCGGGATGCCTATTGAGGACGAAGAGCAACCCATCCCGGAGCATTGGGGCAACCCTTCAGCTCGAATCCGTCAAACGATGGCCAAATGGTTCTATGTCGTTCCCTGGCTTCAATCTGCAGGAACGGAATCCATTCGTTCCTACATCGAGTATACCGAAGCTTGGGATTTCCTTATGGATCGAAGCCTGCGTCTTGCTGAGCTGGGACTTCCTGTGCTGCTTCCAGCCTGGTGGGAGCAGCTTCGTCAGATGAAGCCGCGGCTGAAAGCCAAGATGAAATCATCCGTCGGCTCGTCCCGTGATTCCTTATTCGGGCTGAACCAAATCATGCAATTCGATTGGCGCTTGTCGCTCGGCGGCCTTGAGCTTAACGAGGCCGAGTTCGATATGCTCATGAAAAGCAACCAGCAGCTAACGCAGATACGAGGACAGTGGGTGCTGCTTGATCCAGCTCTGCTCGAGCAAGTGCAGCGGCTGATGAAGCAAGTCAGCAAGCGCAAGGGCCTGACATTCCGTGATGTTCTTGAGATGCATCTGCTTAGAGATCCAGAAGCGCTTGGAGACGCTTGGTTCGAGGAGGAACGCTCTGCGAGCGAGAGTCTTCAGCTCGAATTAGAGTTGAATGAACAGCTGCTCCAGTTCATAACGCAGCTAAGCCATGCCTCCAGCATTCCGCGAATGGAGATCCCCCCGACCTTCCAGGGGACATTGCGGAACTATCAGGTGGAAGGCGCCTCCTGGCTGCTGCTGCTGCGCAAATTCGGGCTTGGTGCATGCCTCGCGGATGATATGGGACTAGGCAAGACGATCCAGATGATCACATATTTGCTGCATATCGCACAGAACGAACAGCCGCAGGCCCCTTCTCTGCTCATCTGCCCCACTTCGGTGCTGGGCAACTGGCAGAAGGAGCTGGAACGCTTCGCCCCTACCTTGCGAGTGCGTCTGCATTACGGGCCGAACCGCAGTAAAGGAGAAGCATTCAATGAATCCATTCAGGACTGTGATCTGGTGCTGACCTCGTATGCCCTAGCTTATTTGGATGAAGAAGAGCTTACTTCCATGGAGTGGAATTCGATCTGCCTGGACGAGGCTCAGAATATTAAGAACACGTATACCAAGCAAGCAACCTCAATACGCAAGCTTAAGGGCGAGCATCGTATCGCGATGACAGGTACACCGGTTGAGAACCGTCTGACTGAGCTTTGGTCGATCTTCGACTTTATTAATCCTGGTTATCTGGGTCCATTAAGAGAGTTCAATCAACGCTTCGTTGCAGGGGTAGAGCGCGACCGGGATCCTAACCGCATTCAGCAATTGCAGCGATTGGTGAAGCCGTTCCTGCTGAGACGGTTGAAAAAAGACCCGTCCATCGAGTTGGATTTACCTGATAAGCTCGAATCCAAGGCTTATGTCTCGCTCACAGCAGAACAAGCAGCCCTTTATGAGAACTACATCCATGACTTGTTCGACAAACTGGACCGGTTATCTGCTATGGAGCGACGCGGGCTGATTCTGGCCTCGCTTACTAAGCTGAAGCAAATTTGTAATCATCCTGCTGCCTTTTTGAAGGAGTCAGAGGAGGTTAGGCTGCAGAAGCTTGAGGCACGATCCAATAAACTGGAGAGGCTGCTTGAGATGGTCAAGGAGCTGCGCCAGGAAGGCGATTCCTGCTTGATCTTCACTCAATTCGTGGAGATGGGGAGACTGCTGGAATCTACCCTGCAGCAGCATTTCCAAGAGCCCATCCTGTTCTTGCATGGCGGGACCCCAAAAGCTCAGCGTGATCGCATGATTGAGCAATTCCAACAGGGTGCTCCGACAGCTGTCATCCACAGCAAGGATCAAGAAGATGAGGAGCAGTGGGATGCACCCATGAGACGCATCCCTGCAGATCAGAACTCCAGCATCGAGGCGACAGGCATCTTCATTCTTTCTCTGAAAGCAGGCGGGATTGGTCTCAATCTCACGGCAGCCAACCACGTGTTCCATTTCGATCGCTGGTGGAACCCTGCTGTGGAGAATCAGGCAACAGACCGCGCTTTTCGCATTGGCCAGACCAAACACGTTCAGGTGCACAAATTCATCACACTGGGTACGCTTGAAGAACGTATTGACGAGATGATAGAGCGCAAGCAGGGGCTCAGCCAACAAATTATTGGGGCAGGCGAGCAATGGATCACGGAAATGTCGACAGATGAGCTCAAGGATCTATTCACATTGCGTCGTCAGTGGATTGAGGGATAGAGCCTAGAAGCTGCCTACACAGCCGTAAGCCTGGTTATCAGAACCAGGTTTATTTGCTGTATAGTCAGAACCAACCGTGGACACCATCGTCTATCAAACATTTTTGAACGCGGTCCGCTTTGCCCTGCAACATTCCATTTTGTAAGCGCGTCTAATTGGATAGAAATGTTTTGGAAACAACTGGACGTTGCTGGCTAGCGCCAATACCTAATCTTGCAGGAGGAATACGATATGAAAAAATGGATATTACCAGCCTTGCTGATCGCTGTGCTGATCGCAACCTTTTTCCCTGTAACTGCCGCTCCAACTGCGAATACGCAGGCTGCCGAACCGGAGATTACCGTCAATATTACTTTGCACGGACAGCCTATGGCTGTTGAGCAGGCACCTATCTTATCCGATAGCGTGACACTTGTCCCCCTGCGGAGCATTGCTGAAGCGCTGGGCGCAGAAGTCACCTATTCCGAGCAAGATCAATCCATTACAATGTTGAAGGGCAGCACCTTGATCAACCTGGCTCTCGGCTCTTTCTCTGCTCAGAAGAACGGACAGCTCATTACCTTGCAGGCTGCACCTAGACTTGTAGGCAATGTTACTATGGTGCCGGCCAGATTCATCAGTGAATCCTTCGATATGTTAGTAACATGGGATGATGCCACGCGCACCGTTCAAATCAACAATCTGCAAGAACTTCCAGCTGTAGGATCATTGGACAACTTGAAGGCGATCGTGCAAAAGGCTCAAACCGCCCATAATAATGCTTATGGCATGATGGCGGGAGCCGCTACGACAGATAATGCTATGATGACCAAAGAGGCGGCTAGTGCTCCATCTGCACCACCCAATAGCCAAAAATCAGTTGCCTCAGAATCGTCAGCGTCCGCAGACTATTCCAAGACCAATACTCAAGTAGAAGGTGTGGATGAAGCTGACGTAGTGAAGACAGACGGCACTTATCTCTATCAAGTGAACGAACAATCGCAAAGTGTACTTATTACCCAAGCCTATCCTTCTACGGAGATGAAGCTGGTTAGCACTATAGCTTATAAAGATCAGTCTTTCAGCCCGCGTGAATTATATGTAGATGATCAATATTTGGTCGTGATCGGCAGCTCGTACCAGCCTGTTAATCGCCCTATGCCAGAGCCAATGCCAATGCCTAAGCCGCTTCCCGCCCCTGCGAACTCCAGTTCAAGCATGCCAAGCAGTCCGGCGACTGCACCGTCCATGTCTGTTGATTCAGGGGCTCCCGCTGTACAAGGATCAGGCTCCGGCGATTCTTCCGTGCAGGCATCAACCTCTTCTTCATCGGCAGCTGTGGCTCCGTCCGTATCCAAGATGGCTATTGCCTCGGATCGTATGATCTATCCAGGGTATTCCCGTCAGACCATGAAGGCTTACATCTATGATATTTCGGACAAGACGAAGCCTAAGCAAGTACGAGATTTTGAGTTAGAGGGCTCCTATGTGTCTTCGCGCAAGATCGGGTCGTCACTCTATCTGGTAGCGAATCAATATGTGAATCTGCCTTACGTGATACAGAATAAGGGCGCTGAAATCGATACAGGAGTACAAGCACAGCAGCAAACGGCCCCCCTTACTCCATCCTATAGAGATTCATCCGGTGTGAATGAATTCAAATCTCTAGATTATAGCGTTATTCGCTACTTTCCCGATTCCATTGAAAGTAACTATATGATTGTTGGCGGACTAGATCTAAGCAAACCTGAGAACCAATTGAATGTAGCTGCTTATCTCGGCTCTGGCCAGAATGTATTCGCATCCGATCAGAATCTGTATGTGGCTGTGACCAAATATACCGCCTCATCCCCTGACCCGCTTGCGCAAGAGAGTCCTAATCCTTTGGAAAAGAAAAGATTGATTGCGCCTCGTTATGAAGAGAATACAACGATCTACAAGTTCCGCCTGGACCAAGGCGCTACGAAGTTTGTCGCTCAAGGTGAAGTTCCTGGAACCGTCTTGAACCAGTTCTCCATGGATGAACACAACCAGCATTTCCGTATTGCCACCACTAAGGGTCAAATATGGGGATCCGGGGAAAACATGTCCAAGAATAACGTCTATGTGCTCAACGAGGCGATGAATGTGACAGGCAAGCTGGAGAATATAGCGCCAGGAGAACGGATCTACTCCACTCGGTTCATGGGCAACCGCGCGTATATGGTTACGTTCAAGAATGTGGATCCATTATTCGCGATCGATATGACCAACCCGGCCAATCCTACCATTCTAGGCGCGCTCAAAATCCCTGGGTACAGCGACTATCTGCATCCTTACGATGAGAACCACCTGATTGGTTTCGGCAAAGAAACGATGGAGACGACTATCAAGGGCGGGAATGGCGCTCCAGATCAAACAAATGCCTACTACCTGGGTATGAAAATATCGTTATTCGATGTAACGAATGTCGCTCAGCCAGTTGAGAAATTCAAAGAGATCATTGGCGATCGCGGAACTTACTCCGAGCTGCTGAATAACCATAAAGCGTTGTTGTTCTCCAAAGAGCATAATCTGTTATCGTTCCCTGTACATGTGATGGAGGCAAAGAACGGGACGACCGATCCGAACGGCATGCCAGCATATGGCCAGTTCAGCTTCCAGGGTGCCTATGTCTACAGCCTTGATCTGCAGACGGGCTTCAATCTGCGAGCGACGATCACGCACATGACAGAGGAAGAGCGTCTGAAGGCGAGCAACAATGGATGGTATGGCAGTAACAACCATAATGTAGAGCGCATTCTGTATATCAAGGATACCCTTTATACATTGTCACCAGGTATGATCAAGACGAATGATTTACTCACACTCAAGGAAAAAGACAGCCTTCAATTGCCATAATGAATGGTAAGTTGCAACAACCGCAAGAAGCCGTCCTGTTAGGGCGGCTTCTTGTGTGCTACAAGGGCAAATAAACACCGCACACCATCGTCTAGAATGGTGTGCGGTGTTTATTTGCTTATAGGTATCTGGATAATTACCCTTCGCCTCGTACTTGCGGATTAGGACGTTTGCCTTTTTTAAGCATCCCCGCTCCTACCAGAGCAATAATAATTACGATGACGATGGTCCATTTCAGCAAGCCGCTATCACCGAGAAAGTTGTGAACGAATGGCTCTTCAACTATCATTTTACCTGCTGTCAGTGCCAACACGCCCGCACCAATAATAATGGCTGATGGGAATCGATCCATAATCTTCAATACGAATGTACTGCCCCATACCATAATCGGAACACTTATGATGAGTCCTGCGATTACAAGCCCGTAGCTCCCGTGCGCTGCTCCAGCAACTGCGAGAACATTATCGATCCCCATAACCGCATCCGCAATAATAATGGTTCGAATCGCTGCGGCTAATGACACGCCTGCTTTTATGTTTCCGTGGTCCTTCTCATCGACTAGAAGCTTGTAGGCGATCCAGAGCAGGAACAATCCTCCGACAAACAATAAACCAGGAATCTCTAGCAGCCACACGACTGCAAGCGTAGCGATTGCCCGGATTACAACTGCCCCTACAGTCCCCCAGATGATAGCTTTCGTCTGCTGCTGCTTGGGCAAATTACGTGCAGCCATACCAATTACAATTGCATTGTCACCGGCTAATACCAAATCGATTACGACGATTACAGCAAGCGCCGACAACATATCCATCGTTAACCATTCCATTGTTGCCACTCTCCCTTTGATTTGGATCTCAGCTGTTTTCGCGTCCCAGACAACGCAAAAGCGGCCCCCCTAACGGTAAAGGCCGCTTTTCGCACAAAAGAAAAGTAGGAAACAAGGGACCTTTACCGTTATGGCAAAGGTCTTGCTAACAACGAAATTCGTTGCCAACAAAGCCGGGGATGAGTTCATCCCGTAATGACGACTTTGCTGTAACAGCTACTCCCCTTTGATTCGATTGCCTTAATCGTACAAGGAAACAGGTAATATTGTCAAGCCTAGCAGACAAGCTTCCACGTCCAATCTATCGTATAGATAGGCTTTTGGTTAAGCAGGGAAGCCAAGCTAGCCGCCAAAAAGAATTTTTGCTCCATAATATTAATTAATTCAGGAACTAATCTCCACTCTGTGTTATACTCTTAATATGTCTCATTGCTTATAAAGTTAATCGCGACTGTAACTAATTAGGGAGTGGTATGAAGAATGAATCCTTTATTCAATAAACGCGGCCTTATCGTTTCCTGTCAAGCTCTGCCCGGGGAACCTCTATATTTGCAAGGCACTATGGCATTGATGGCTGCAGCTGCAGAGCAGGGAGGCGCAATCGGTATTCGAGCAAATGGGCCTGCAGACATTCGTGACATTAAAAAAAGTGTCGGGCTGCCTGTGATTGGATTGTTGAAACGCGATATTCCAGGGTCAGATATCTATATTACGCCGGAGCTTGAGGATGTACGCGCGATCATTGAAGCAGGTGCTGATGTAGTCGCGTTGGACATGACCAATCGCGAGGACCGTCTTGAACGTGTCAAACCCCTGTTGGATTATTGCCACAACGCTGGCGTACTCGTCATGGCCGATATTTCTAATGTAGAGGAAGGAATTGCCGCTGAGCGTCTCGGAGCAGACCTGGTCTCCACAACCATGTCAGGTTATACTCCATATAGTCCTCAGCAGGTAGGACCAGATTTGGAGCTTGTGCGCCTGCTTGCCGCTCAGATTCGCGTGCCTGTCGTAGCAGAAGGGCGCATATGGAGCCCTGCAGAAGCCATTCTTGCCTTAGAAGCTGGTGCTGAGTATGTAGTTGTGGGTGGCGCTATCACCCGCCCTCAACAAATTACTGCCAAGTATTCGGGCCAAATCGAGGACTGGCTTGGTGGCCAGTGACTGAATTCGGCGAAGAAAGTCGCTACAACAGGGACACTACCCCCAGAAAAGCGCTTCGAGAAGTGTTTTCCACGGGCAAGACCTCGATACTTCGGGAGACACCCCTTTTGAAAGCTTCGAGGAACAAGTCGGAACTCTTGGCAATTTGCCCACCGAGGATGACGGCTTCAGGCCGGAAACGATCTGCATAAGGCTTCAAAGCGGCAGCAAGCAACGAACCGAATCGCTCAAAAACGTCCAAAGCTTCCCGATTCCCCTGATGGGCTAATAAAGCCAGCTCTTTCACATCGTGCGTCTCGGTATTAAAACCGAGCTCTCGTGCGATGCCTAGAATCCCTCGTCTGGAAATATAACGATCTATGGTCCCCTCCAGAAAAGGCTGGTTGTATAACCAGCCTTCTGGCGGAACCCCTTCCCCGTCCGTCACAATGCGGCCGTGCTCCAAGAAGGCGGAGCCAAGGCCTGTCCCGATCGTCAAACAGAGGCATCGTCCGTAGACCGACGCTTGTCCGAACTTAACCTGTCCTAATGCGAATGCCCGAACGTCGTTCTCGAATACGATGTGCCAGTCGGCAGCAAAGCAGGACAGCAGGCGCGGATCATTGCTTACCCGCTGCCTCAATTCCCGCCCTACATCGACTCCGTAAAGGTTGTCGAATTTATCAATGCCCCGCATCAGGCTGATTCCCCGTGCATAATCGAAAGGCCCGGGAAACGCCATGGCCACCCCGCGGATCGAGCCAGCGCCCTCGAACGGCAAAGCCTTTTCCCGAACAATGTCGAGTAAATGAGAAACTATGACTTCCTTCGATTCTTTTGCACGTGAGAGATAGGTACTCGCCGTTCCATCAAGGATACGCCCTCCTGCTTCCACAAACGCCGCTTTAATGGAAGTACCGCCTACGTCCAAAGCGATTGCGCCATTAGACATTCACAAAACTCACTTCCCAATCCGGACTTACGCCGGCTTTAATCAGCTTGCACGGACCGCTGCCGATATTATCAATTCTAAATTCACCGAATACCGCAGGTAGAATATAAGATTCCGCATACCCAAGCTCAACAAAAACGTTCGGATCCTGCAGGGAGACAATCTTTACTCTTTCCCCTTCCACCAGGTTAAGGAGCAGCAGTTCCCCGACTGTGTCATCCTCCCACTCGTCAGTTAGATGAACACGATTGACATAGAACAACAAATCTTCCCGCTGTCCCAGGCGGTACTCTTGATTATCGCCTTGAGCGCTGAGAAGCACAGGAGTTGGAATCAAGTTTTGTTTGACCCACTCTTCCTTTTTGTGGAAATCGATATTGTCAAAGGCATGATCAATATTGATCGGACGCGGTTTGCCGTCCAAATCTTTTCTTAAATAATCGTAAATTTTGAACGTCAACCACCAGGAAGTAGCGGATATTTCGAGCACCATATTATCAATTCCCGAGCAATGCACTGTTCCCGTCGGGATCAGGAACAGATCCCCTTTCTCCGCGTCCCATTCCTTGACGTACCTGGTGAACTCCATAGGAACGGCTGTTTCCTGGGCTGTTTGCACGGCTTCGAGGAAGCTTTCTTTGGTGGTCGATTCGGTCAATCCCAGATAAACTTTGGAGTCGCCTTTTTTCTCCATAATATAATAGGATTCCTGCTGCTCTATAAAATCATTGAAATGTTCGCGGACATAAGCTTGCTTCGGATGCACCTGGCACGAGAGATTGTCGCCGTCCATTGTGTCCAAATAATCGAATCGGATCGGGAAATAATCTCCGAATAGGCGAACAAGCCGCTCACCCATGATACTCCGGTGACCCAATGCCATGACGATTAGAAAAGGCACCTCGATGACCCGACCCTGATGCCCGATCAAAATCGAGTTCTCAGGCGCAATCGGCTCGAAGCTCCATGCGCAGTTGACCCAATCTTCCGGCAGATCCGCAAGCTTTTTCAAGTATTGGCCACCCCATACACCAGGGGCGAAGAACGGCTTCACCCGCATTGGCGCTGTGGAAATCACTTCGATCATTACATTCAAATCCGCCATCCGAACCAAATTCGGTGACTTCTCGTCGTTCATATCCACATAATAATCGATCTGAGGCAACGTTTGCTTGCGATACGTTTCAAGAATCGGCCATTCGACAAAATAAGCGATTTTGTATTTCTCTACCGAATCCCTGTTCCAGCTCATCCCGAAATTGAGCAGCTGCTTCCGGTGCTGAGCCTGCTGGTATTCCCGTGATACGTCCAGGAAGAAGGAGAGATCGTAATTCCCCTGCCCGAGCCAATAAGCACCCGGTCCGAATACGAGCACCGCTCGCTTGGGCGCGTCCGCTTCTTCAGAGCGGACCGCACGGGTACTTTGTTCAAATGCTTCCTTAGTCTCGGACACAAAGTAGTCTTCAATCGAGCCCTCGGTTACATAACCGAATGCCCGGTTGCTCGTAATATTGTTTTTGAAGTCGGAACGCAGCTGTTCCCCCGATTTCAAATAGCTGTAGCTGCTGATGACGTCGACTTGAATACCCTTCTTTTCCAGCTGTTCAACCACTTGTTGCACGACTGGCTGAAAGGCTGCTCCATGCGTACCGTCTAATGCCACAAATACTTCCTTGCGACTGGAGGATTCCAAACTTTCAACAAGAGTGGCGACAATCGCTTCATAACCCGATCGGATTCCGGCATAGTCTTGTGCCAAGCGTGATTCGGGAACTAAGTTAACTGGCTTTTTGTCAAACATTCGTATCGATCCTTCCTTATCCATAGTGTGATTATTGAATCCGGAATTGTGCGGAACCGTCGATTTTCACCCGTTGTTCATTCGTGCTAGATTGAATGTTCAGTGTGACTGGGCCATCGCTAGTAACTGTAATGAGATAAGTGCCGTCGGAATCCTCGGTTGCGGTCAGGTTCAACGTTGTGCCGGCGAACCAGTACCGGTTGCAGCCGACCGTTCCCTTTCCTGCAGGCAGCCGCCACGTCAACTCATTCGTGCGGGCGTCACCCTTGAGACCGATCGCATGCTCTAACAAATAAAGCGTCGGGGCGATCCCCGACCAGCCTACAAAATCATGCTTATCCGCATCTCCCTTATCGATGAAATCGGGCGGATAGTTTTCCCATATTGTGCCTGTGTCTTGATAAATCTGAACAACGTTGTTCAAATGATTCAACGCGATGTCTCGCGCAACCTCGTAGTATCCGTATTTCTCCAGTCCGCGAATGACCATCGTATTCGTCGGCGCCCAGACCGATCCCCGCCAATAGCCTCCACGCGGATCGTAACCCTCTTCGTCCGCCGCACAAACAGGTACGCGGTGTTTCCGGTTAAACGTATTCGGATCGTTCACCCATCCGACTAGTTTTTCGGCCTGGTTCTTGTCTGTAACACCCGCCAGAAGGGCCCAAAACGCGGCTATCGTTTTGACAGGAGCCCGTTTCCCCTCATTGGTGAAATCATAGTAGAAGCCGGTCTCTTCGTCCCAGAGAAGCTTATTGATGGTGTTCGTGATCTCCTGTGTGTCCCGTTCGAGTCGAGCCGACAGCTCGGCAAACTTCTGCGCGTCAGCCTTCCGGTCTTGCCGTTCACTCCGCTGCTTTAGCACGTCTAGAATTTCAAGAAGATTGCGGCCGAACAGCACCATTTCGCAGCTGATGTCCACTCCGCTGCCCAAGTACTTGTTGCGCGGCGAGTTGTCCATACTGGCCCAGTCAGTAACGAACAGCCCGTACTGGTTGTACAAATGGTAACGCAAAGCGTCATAGTAACGGAGAAGCGGTTCCCATACAAGCTCCAGCCGATCCGCATCGCCGGTCTGCTTGTAGCTTTCGATCTCCGCCCAAGCCAAAACCGGATGGTTCAACGTATCAAGGGTCAAATAAGGCGGATTCTCAACAGTACGTCCAAGATCCGGCTTATACATTTCTTCATAAACAGGAGGTTTTGGCTTCTCAGTCCGATTAAGCCCTCTGAATTGATAACTATTATGAAAGTAGGAATGGAGCGGCTTACGGTCGTGGTTCACCCACCTGTCGAATAGCTCCCCTGTATCGCGAACGATTTCCCGAGTAATTTCACCGTCACCCAGCTGCTTGCAGTAAAAGTTATCGAGGGAACGGATCCCCGGCATATAAGGATGAGCTAGATTAGCGAACATAGTAATAAAAGCGGTGTCCCACAAAAAGATATTTCCGTTAAAGGCTGCATCGATAAAATTGCTGACGAACCCGCTTTTCTCGGACGGGACGTGTGTATTCTGGAAGGCGATTTCCCAAGTGCGCCAATAGCACTCGATATAATCCGGCCTGTTCACGAATATGGGCTCGGGCAGCAGGCCACGAGCCTCCTCAAACGAAAGCAGAGGGGCGTCCTCATAAGTTGTTTTCTTAAAGAAAATTCCCATTTCGTTTGTCTTGCTGGTCATAGCGTTCACTCCATTACCATTTTTTCAAGTTAAAATTCTATGCTGTCGGATGGCCTTGACGATTGCGTCCGCGATCAGCTCATAGGCATATCGGCTTGGATGAATATTGTCGTTCTGGTCGATAAACCATCGGATGGGCGTCCCCTCAGCGACTTGCTTTTGTACCCGCTCGTATACATTGATGGTCGGCACGTTCTGCTGTCTCGCAAAATCAACCGCTGCCCTCAGATACATTTCGCTAGATTCCGCCCATTCCCTTCTTAACTCCGGCGCCACGTCCTTGTAAGTAGGAACATGGTCCAGGAAACGTTCGGGATCGGGAGGAATCGTAACCAGAAATAAAAGCTTGGCGGGAGTCGCGGCAGCTACGGTATCCCATAACCGGCGCAGCACGCTTGTGTAATTGGCGACGTTATGTTTGCCGTCCAACCGGTGATTGTAGGCGAATGACTCCGCAATTACGAGATCAGGGCTTGCCGCAGATAAACACTTTTGGTTGCCGGACCCGAATGGATTCGGATATTCGTGGGTGATACGGTGAATGCCGTATTCCGCCCGCGTGCCGCTTACCCCATAGTTGAGCAGCTCAAAGGGCTGATCCGGAAACTCCCTAGCGAGAGCGTCCTGAAGCTCCGGCAGCTCCGGCCCCCAGAAAGCGGTCATCGAATCGCCAAGACATGCAATCTTGAACTTTCGCTTCACTGCAACATGTCCCCCTTCTTGTTAACCCTTAACAGATCCGGCCATTAACCCTGCCACAAACTGTCTCTGCAGCACGATAAACAATATAAGAACAGGCAACAGTGAAAGCACGTTAGCCGCTAATATTTTGGACCAAGGTATTGCCACCGAATCTTGCGCCATCAACGCCAGTTTCAATGGAATCGTGAACTTCGACTCACTCTGCAGCAAAACGAGAGGCATCGTAAAGGAATTCCAGTTTTGCACGAAGTCGATAATGACTAGCGCCGTCAGAGCTGGGCGAATCAAAGGAATGACGATTTGGAAAAAAGTGCGGAAATCACCGGAGCCGTCAATTTTGGCCGCCTCCAACATTTCGTCCGGAATGTCGTCGATATATTGTTTCGTGAAGAAAATGGCAAATACCGTGACTGAAAAAGGCAATATTAACCCGATCAGCGTATCGAACATGCCTAGCTTCGTGATAATGAAATACAAAGGCAGCAACAGCACCGTCGGCGGCACGGTCATCGTCGCGATTAATATAACGAACAGAACGTTTTTGCCTAGGAACCGCTTCTTCGAAAAGGCATAACCGGCCATGCTTGAGAACAAGACTGTCAGCGCTACGGTAGGAACCGCTACAATCAGTGAGTTCATAAAAGTTACATCAAACTTGAGCAAGTCCCATATTTGCGGATAGTTTTTCCATACGATTTCTTCCGGCCAAAAAGTCGGGGGAAACCGTGTGATTTCCGCATCGCTTTTCAAACTCGAAGCAAGAAGCCAATAGATCGGAAGAAAAAATAGGATCCCAACCAACCACAGAATGGCAGCAGGCAGCAATTTTTTCATCTTCATTGCGCGTGTCCCCCTTTACCCTAACCGTTTTTCGACGATTCTTCTCTGAATGACCGTCACCAACACTACGATAATAAACAAGATGTATGACATGGCTGCCGCCGGACCGATTTCGTAATACTTAAACGCCCGATTGAAGATCAGGAATGGAACGGTCGTTGTGGAATCGGCAGGGCCGCCACCCGTCATGATGTAAATTTCCTGGAAGACGTTAAGCGAGCTGATCAGCAGCAAAATCATTACGACCAATGAAATTCGCCCCAACAAAGGCCATGTGATATACCGGAATTTTTGCAGCGCATTGGCGCCTTCCACATCGGCTACCTCATATAAATCTTTAGGGATATTTTGCAAGCCAGACAAGTAGATAAGCATGAAATAGCCTATGTTTCTCCAACTGGACATGATCGCGATTACAGGCATCGCCCATACGGTGCTTGCGAGCCAATTCGGTCCGTCCATGCCGATTTTCAAGAGCAGGGCGTTAATTAATCCACGGTCTCCGTTAAACAGAAACATGAAGACCAAGCTCGCGCTTACGACCGAGAAAATATAAGGGACAAAAAACACGGATCTGACGAAATTCACACCCGGCAGTTTTTGATTGACGAGCAGGGCCAGCAGGACCGATCCGAACATCGTGATCGGGATGAAAATGATTCCGAAATAAGCCGTGTTGACGATTGCTTTTATAAATAAAGGATTGTCCAAAGCGGCTGCGTAATGATCGAAACCAACAAACGCACCCGGAATTTCAAACAGCCCTGAATTTTTCAGTGCAATCGGTTTAATATCCTTAAAGCTGGCTATGATCGACCAGATGACCGGATACACCAGAAACATGCCCAAAATGATGAAGGCAGGCAAAATAAATAAATAAGCGCTAAAGTCGCCCAACTTGTTTTTTAGTGCTTTCATTTTATCACCCCTATGAAAGAGAAAGCACCTGAAGGTGCTCCCTCTTACTCTCCCTCTTTATATGTGGAAATTTATTTCTTCTTGATGATTTCGTTCCCTTTGTCTTCGACCATCTTGAGCGCTTGGGCTGCAGAAATGCTTCCCGATACGGCTTGGTTTAATGCGTTCTGATATATTTCATCGCTGACTTGTGCCCATTGCGGAATAGGGATCAGAGTAAACGGATATTTCAAGCCTTCCTGATAGACAAGGAACTCCGGATGATCTTTGTAATACTGGGTATCTCCCATATCTTTGCGAATCGGAATTCGGAACGGGTAATATTTGCCGTCATCTCCCTTTTCGCCTTTCATGATCATTTCTTGCGCAGGCTTGGAGGTCAGGAATTGGATCAGCTTGTTGGCCGCTTTGAGCTTATCTCCTTCAACTCCGGTCGGTACGGACAGCAGGTAAGCCGTAACTTCCGTAGCTTTGCCGGCCGGACCTGCAGGAACTTCAGCTACAGCGGTCTCGAACTTACCGCCTGTTTTCCAGACGTCGGAGACGCCCCATGGCCCTTGCAATTCCATAGCCACGACCTGATTTCTGAAGTCGGCCATGATCGCGCCTCCGTCTTTGTTCAATGAATCCGGAGGTGCTGTTTCTTTCATCAGCTTGGTGTAAAATTCAAGAGCTTTCTGGCCTTCAGGCGAATTGATCGCCACTTCGTGTCCACCGTTCGCTTCTTTCACGAGTTTGGCTCCGCCCTGAGCGGCGAACATACCGAACATCCAGGATAGGTCGGGACCTTGCTTACCGGCGAGTCCTATACCGTACTGATCCGGTTTACCGTCCCCATTCGTATCTACCGTCAGTTTTTTAGCGGCATCGTACAGCTCGTCCCATGTTTTCGGAGGAGATTTAATACCCGCTTTTTCAAACAACGTTTTGTTGTAAATTAACTGGATCGTGTGTCCGAGCCATGGCATGCCGTACAGCTTGCCTCCATCCTCGGAGAGCTTCCAAATTTCCGGCTCGTAATTCGCCTTCTCAGAGCCGAACGTTTTCGACAAATCCTCGAATGCTCCCTGAGGAGCCAGCGACTTCACGTCGCCGTAATTCACTTGAAGCACTTCTGGGGCTTTACCGCTCAAAATTTGAGTTAACAACTTCGAACCGTATTGAACCCCACCGAGCATTTCAACTTTGACATCCGCATTTTTCTTTTCAAATTCATCAAGAATTTCGCGAATTGCCTTTCCACGACCGGAATCGCTGGCCCAGGCAATCTGCATGCTGATATTCGTCACCTTACCGGTATTGTCCGCTGGTGCCGCAGTGTCGGGAGAACTGCTGTCTGGTTTAGAGCTGCATGCAGACACGAATGTCATGGCACCTGCAAGTACAAGTATTCCTAATTTTTTGATCATCGACTTACCTCCTCAAGTAATGGTTCCAAAAGATTGCGTAGAGACTCATACGAAAAATTCGTTTCGCCAATTCGGTAATTATGTTGAACGACCCGTTCATACTGTTCGGCGTCGGTCAGCAGTTCAGCCATCCGCTTTGCTGCTTCATTCACTTTCGAAACCTCCACGCTTACAAGGCCGTCCGGCTCGATCTGATGCCGATTGCCCAAGGTGATAAACTCAAACCCATAATCATGGATATCTTTCTCAAATACTGGGTATTCATAGATCAATAATGGCTTTTTGGCGAATACGGCCTCCAGCAGTTGGTTTCCCCAGCTTTCCAGGATACTCGGAAACGTGACCAGATCGGCGATCACATAAGCATCCCACAGCGAATAAATTTTTCTGCCGCCCGTATGGACACGGGAATATTCGATTACCCCATTGATGAATCTCAGGTCTACTCCCCTATCATCCGCTTTCATCCGGAGCTGTTCCGTGTATTCATAGCTCGATTCGGGCATCCCGGCCAACACATGAATGATCCGGGTCCTATCCGTCAGCTTTTTACCGTTGTACAACTCGGCCGAACGAAATTTCGGGTCCGTCAGCACGCTTTGCAGAGAGGCTACCGCTTCAATGCCTAATTCGATCGCTTTCCGTTCCGTAACCCGGGTTGCCTGTAAAATGACGATGTCGTCTTCGCCGACGCCGATATCACGTCTCAGCGATTCGTTGTAATCGTCCTTCATCCATCTGGCTAGGACAAAATCAAATACGTTCGGGATTATGGCCGATATCAGTTTGCGGCGCTGCAACAGCTCCTCATAGCTGATTCGATTGGTCACCGCATGACGGATGTTAGGCATAGCTGGAGGGAATAGCTGCTCCAGCCAAGTTTGCACAATCGGGCAGGTAGGTTTGGAGTATCGCTCTCTTTGCCAGTAAAAGTCATGATGAAGCGCAATGCAGGCGACGCCAGTCGATCTTAGGGCGTTCGTGAAGGCGATGCCGGCCGGCAAGCTCCATCCTAACGACAAGATATTGTGCGGCATGATCAAATCGATTCCTTCGGATTCGATAAAATCGGTCAGCTTGGTCTCCATACTTTTGGCAAAGGCCAAGATGTCTTCTGCAAACTCCTTTTCTGAATCGTAATCGAGAAGCTTGTCGTACGCATTGAAGACGAATTTCTCGTTCATCGGATGTTTGTAATGAAGCTCCGGAATGACATAGGCTTTGCTCATGCCTTCGCTGCCCGCCAGAAATACAACCTCATACCCTAACCGGCTTAGAACGTCCTTCCACTTTTCCATCTCCAGGGAAACGCCGTCCGTTTCGCCGACTCGAAAGTGAGCCAGAGCGATTTTCAAACCATCCCCCCCTTTTGTTTATTGATATTTGATCCACATGACTTGATAAGGTTGAACGGTCAACTCCAGCGAATCTTCGATTTCGAATGTTTCACCCGAAACCAAGTCCACTACCGTCTCTCCTGCCTTCCAGCCCATTTGCAGAGCGGAAAACGGCACGCTGACCGATTCGTTGGCCACGTTGACAACTACCATCAGCTGTTCGCCGGCCGACAACGTGCGTTTGATCGTGAAGAGACGCTCGTCGCTCACAACAACGTCTTGTGCAGCATTCGGATGGAAGCACGGTTCGGTAACCCGGAGCTCAATGAGCTTTTGGAGTGCGCCGAACACTTTGTTCCGTAGGGTGCCTTCCTCTTCCAACTGTGCTGCTACTTGTTCGTATTGCAGCTGTTCGCGGTTGATGGACCGGTATCGGCCTGTTGCTTTCACGCCTTCCAGATCGTTTTGCGATCCGAGCAGGCTGTGAATGTAAATCGCGGGCATACCCATGATCGATAAAAGAATGGAACTGGCGGCTGTAAATCGCTTCACTTTCAAATCGTTGGAATCATTGGGCCCGGAAAGAGCGTCCAAGTAGTTAATATTCAACTCGTATGGACTTTTGGTTCCGTCTCCATTATCCCGGTAAGAAACGAATCCGCCCCGTTCACTAACCTTCTCGACCATGGCATTTACTTCGTCCTTCGTCAAAATCCCTTCGACCGGACGAACCCCGATCCCGTCGTGCGAGGCAAGGAAGTTGAAGAAGGTCGTAGTTTCCGTCGTCGGCTCGAGCGACTGCGCCCACTCCAGAAGCTTTCGGCTGTTACCGGTTTGCAGCGAATGCAGCGTAAGCGGCGGTAGCGGAAACTGGTAAACCATGTGCGCTTCATTGAAGCCGTTCCCGAAATAACTGATATTGTCTTTATGAGGAACGTTCGTTTCGGTGATAATGACCATACCCGGTGCCGCCATCTCTAAGACTTGCCGGATCACCTGAACGATCTTATGAGTTTCCTCCAGATGCATGCAAGTTGTGCCGAGCTTTTTCCACATGAAGCCGATGGCGTCCAAACGCAGATAACGTGCTCCGTATGTTGCGTACATGAGAAGTATGTCCAAAATTTCAAGCAGCACCCGTTCGTTGGCAAAATTCAAGTCGATCTGATCCTCGCTGAACGTGGTCCAAATGTGCTTTTTACCTGTAGCCGTATCAAACGGCGTAAGCAGCGGAAGCGCGCGCGGACGAGTTACTTTGCTGTAATCTTCATCAGGATCGGCCTCTACAAAATAACCAACGTATTTCGGATTACCCGCCAAATACTGCTCAAACCAGCTGCTGTGTTGGGAAATATGATTGATTACCCCATCGAACATAAGCTCGAAATCTTTGGACAAGTCCTTAACGTCATTCCAATCTCCCAGTTGCGGATTAACAGCCCGGTAATCGATAACAGAGAACCCGTCGTCCGATGAAAAAGGGTAGAACGGTAAAATGTGTACCGAGGAGAACAAACCCTTGCAGTACTGCTGCAAAAAGTGCCGTAAAGTTTGGAGCGGAGATTGCTCGTTCGCCTGAATAGAATCCCCGTAAGTGATCAACATGACGTCTTTTTCCGATACCCATCGTTTATCCGGTTCAAACACAGGACCGGAGTAATGGGCGATCATGTTCTCTATCTCCTTCATCAGGGCAGGTGCTTTGTCTTTCCCATAAATAAATTCAAGCTTATTCTGGAGATTAGTGTTGGATTCTATCGTTGGCATACGCTTTCACAACCACCTTTAATCTTAGATGTATCTTTATGGTAGCAGGTTGAAGAAAAGCATCATATGGTACTGATACCAACTTTGCACCCCGTATTATGCTCCTATTTTGTTACGTGTAACGACTGTCCGTCTGTTCATGGGCGGACTTTAAGTAAAGGGACAAATACAAGAGCACCGCTTCCTCGAACACTCTCGGATCGTAGCCGGTCGCTTCCTTGATCTTGATCAATCTGTATTGGAGGGTGTTTTTATGAATAAACAGTTTTTCCGCCGTTCTGTTGATAGACTGATTGTTCGCAAAAAACAAGGTCAGTGTTTCAACGATTTCTTCCGGATCGGAAAAGGCCTTCAGGTTTAACGTTTTCTGTACGAAATGGCTACATCGCTCGTTAGGAATCCCATCAAGCAACAGTTCGAGACGCAAGTCTTCATAGAACACAATGTCCGATTCCTTATTCGTTTTGGAATACGTCTCCGCTTTTTCCGATTCCAGGTAAGAGACCGAGATGCCCCGAATGAAGTCGTAGTAACCCCCGATACCGACCTTCACGGCACTTATCGACGATTTGGGAATTTGCCTTAGGATGTACTGGATTTTGCGGGTAACGAATTGTCTCCTCTTCTCTTCACCCGACTCCGGACATGTGACGAGCAAAGCATACTTCATGAAGCCTGTCGGTACGATCAAGTCCTGATCATTGAATTGGATAGCTTCCCTCAAATAACCGGCATATCGGTTCTCCTCCCTCTGCAGATCGAAACCAACAGGTTCCTGTTGGTCGTTATCCTCAACATGAATTCGGATCGTAACGACAACACGGGGTAAATTCACATTGATGCCGAGCAGCCAGGCTCTCGAAGAAAACGCCTTGTCGTCCTTCCATCTGCCTTCCATCCAATCCCGGATCAACACTTCTTTGGATTGATTGACGATCTCGTTCCGCTCATCCACCATTTGCTCTTTGATCAGGATCTCCGTCATTTTGCGAATGACTTCCGCCATTTTCAGAACTTCCGGGTCGTTTCCAGTAATGCCGATGACACCGATGACTCTATTCTCAAAATACACGGGTAAATTAATGCCGGCCTTGGTTCCCTCATATTGATTGTCCTTATCAACCAACAGCTTCTTTTTCGTGCCTAGAACGACGAGAGCCCCTTGATGGACGGTTCCGATTCTGGAGCGGTCCGTGCTTGCTACAATGACCCCTTCCTCGTTCATGAAGTTGATGTTCATGCCGATAATTTCCGACAGCTCTTCTACGATATATTGAGACTTTTTACCTGAGATCATTGTTGTCACCTTCCCTACTCAAGCATGTACAGGTGGAGCTTCGTCTCATGGAAAGCTTACATCACATTATTTGATAAATGAGAGAATATCATCCTCGTATTATTGTAAAAAAGCTCGCTGGATAGTTCCGAGAAGCAATCGGCACCATTCATTTGTACATAAGGAAAAACCTGGCCGATGGCCAGGTCCTTGGTGTTGGATATCAGTTTGGTGTATAGCAGGATGGGAAGGTGGGCTCCGATTGCTGGTTATATGTGCGGAAAAGACCGTTTTAGCTGGGATAGCAAACTTTACTACTGGTTATTTGCCTGGTTTTGAGGGAAATCGGTTCACGAAGCGGAAATAGAGGATAGTCAGATTGGCTAATTAGTGCCTGGGTGATGAAAAAGCCCAAATAGACAGTAGTAACATAGCTTATCTGTCAGCTGTGAGCCACTATTAACGGTATTAGCAAAACAATTAAAAAGGGGAAACCTTCGATTGTACAAAAAAGAGCCGCTCTCTATAGAGTGGCCCCTTCTTGTGCTCTTTGCAGCGCCAGACGGGCGGCTCCGGCAAAACCGGCATGCTCTCCCAATGTAGCCGCTACAATCTTCATATTGTCATAAGCTGGCATGACTTGTCTGGATATGTTGGTACGAATTTGGTCCAACAGGAAATCACCTTGGGCGGTCACTGCGCCCCCAATTACGATTGCTTGCGGGTTAAGCGCATGCACGAGATTAGTAAGCCCTAGTGCTACATACTCTGCATAAAGCTCTATTACGGCCGCAGCACGTTCTTGCCCTTGCTTGGCTTGTTCGAATAAGGTTTTGGCAGAATGTCCGATCGTTGCCAAGTCGATGCCTTGTTCCTCAGCCATCCTCATCAGACCCGTCACGGAAGCGTACTGCTCCCAGCATCCTGTCAGCCCACAATTACAAGCCGCCCCTCCGTGCTGGAGCACCATGTGACCGAATCCGCCACCGTAACCGTCTCGTCCGTAATAGGGACGACCATTAACGACGAGACATCCGCCAACCCCTGTACCTAATGTGATGCAGATGAATTCATCCCATTCGCGCCCCGCCCCAATCCATGCTTCTCCCATGGCAAAGGCATGGGCATCATTGGCAAGCGCAACGGGTAATCCAGTATGGCGCTCCATCTCAGCACGGAGTGGAACGCCTGTCCACCCAGGTAAGTTAGACGTTGCATAACCGATACGTCCCTCACGCGCATTCACATAACCGGCTGTGCCAACTCCAAGTGCTATCGGAGTCCAACCTCGTTCCTTAGCAACCGCACTCTGGCGCTCCGCGATATCGAATAATTTCGATAACCGTGAATCACGTCCTCCTGTCTGCGCTTCAGTAGGCACCGTATCTGTATGCAAAATGTTTCCCTCAGCATCAATAATGCCTGACTTGATGTTCGTGCCTCCAATATCCATTCCGAATATGACCTTCTGCTTCAAGGTGATCCTCCTTCAACTCAAGCTTTGTTCACTAACGGGGTAAGTCCAGGCTGAATCAGTCGAAGTAGAGTCGTCTCTACCCCGATGTACAGACCAGGCACTAATGGGTTCACTCGCTAGCTAGTCTCAGCGCTTCCCGCACAACCCCTTCAGCCCTGTTCAACAGGTCAGCCGCTTGTTCAGCCTGCACACCCGCAATCAGCATCACAATGCTGGTCTTGACATGTCCGTTCGTCTCCGTCATTGCCTGTTCCACTGCCGCGTCATCTGCACCCGTCGCCATACTTACGATGTTCCGTGCTCTCGCTTGCAGCTTGCCGTTGCTAGGCTCCATGTCCACCATCAGGTTGCCAAAGGCTTTGCCCAGCTTGATCATCGAAGCTGTGCTGATCATGTTCAGCACCAGCTTCTGCGCAGTGCCTGCCTTCAGCCGGGTCGAGCCGGTCAGCGCCTCGGGGCCGACAGGCACCTCGATCGCCCAATCGGCGACAGAGCCGATCGCCGAGCCGCGGCTGCAGGCGAGGGCAATCGTCGCGGCGCCGACGGACGCCGCGTACGCAAGCGCGCCGACGACGTACGGCGTGCGCCCGCTTGCGGCGATGCCGACGACCACGTCGGCAGCCGAAAGCTGCCGCTGCCGCAGCTCGGCAGCGCCAAGAGCGGGATCGTCCTCCGCCGATTCGTCGGCGCGATCCCGTGCAACGCCGCCCGCAACGAGTGCTTGCACGAGTTCGGGAGGGGTCCCGAACGTCGGAGGGCACTCATAGGCGTCGAGCATACCAAGACGTCCGCTTGTGCCTGCGCCGACGTAGAAAAGCCGCCCACCGCCGCGCAGAGCTGCGGTTACACGATCGACCGCTTCCGCAATAGCAGGAAGCACAGCAGCTATAGCCCCAGGAACACTGGCATCTTCCGCATTTATCAGGGTGAGCATCTCCAATGTAGTGCTGCTGTCTATTCGTTCCGTACGGGGATTGCGTTGTTCCGTATCCAATCTGCGTATAGGTTGTGGATTCGTCATAGTTACCGTCCTCTCCGAATTGGAGATAATTTCTTAATAATATATCAAAAAAGGAGCATATCTCCATTATAGAGATCACTCCTTGTACTGTAAAGTATTATAAGTGCCCTTACAATCCTACAAAAGCAAAGAGCCCGGGAACCCGGACTCGATTATTATCTGAATTACGAATTGATAATTACGCTTGTTGTCTCAGGCTCCCAATCCACAATAGCCTTCAACGCTTCGCTTATAAAACGAACAGGCACCATCGTACGACCATTCATACGTTCACCTGGGACTTCTAGTATGACTTCCTCACCGTTCACATAAGCTTTAACATCGCCAAGTACCAATTTCACAACAATTCCATCTTTGGTGATCGTTACGGATTTTTCTTCATCGTTCCAGATAACCTCAGCATTTAATGCCTCAGCAATAGCTCTTATAGGCACCAAAGTGTTGCCTTCTTTAATAACGGGTTCCATATCCTCGAATTTCGGTTCAACTCCGTTAACATAAGCCTTCACACCTGTTTTGCCAAGCTTTTCTACAAGCTTACCCAGCTTTTTGTAACTATTGATGTTTTTGGTGTTAGCTTTAACAGCTTCCTTTTGTACCTCTACTGCATCTTCCACATTTCCTTCAGCAGCCAATTGATCCGCAGCTTCTGATAAAACTTCATCGGCATTGACATCAATACCATACTTGCTTTCTAGCAGATTAGCTATGATTTGACCGGCCGGCTTGTCCTTTACATTCTCATACGCTTTTTGCAACCCTTTATACCCATTATGACCGTATGTAGCGTAAGTCACTGAAGTAACCGTATCCCCATCTGACTTTCCTGCTTGCCCATTAACTTTTACTGTTATTTCGGATTGAGATGAACTTCCCGATTGTGAATTTCCTTTGTTTTCTTTATCAGTCGGGGGAGCAGCCATCACAGAAGCAGCGAATACACTTACTGATAAAACAACGGCACTTAATGTCATAGTTATCTTTTTCATAATAATTCCTCCTGAATTTTTAGTGACAGACAACTATTTCGTGGAAAAATATTCTTTTTTGTGGGTACATAAATTAAAAGAGTGCACATTAATTTAGCTCCTCACATACGCTCCACTTCAGCTTCCCGGCTTCCAGCCGATCTCTTAGCCCGCGACCGCATCGTCCAGGCTATTTGCGTAGTGGCCACCAGCACTCCGCCAATGATCAGAATGGAGCCGATCATTTGTGTCCCAGTCACGCCCTTCCCCAATATAAAAAAGCCCAATGTCATAGCAACAAATGGCTGAAGATTCAGGAATACCGCCGCTTTTCCAGCCCCTACCTTCTGCATTTCCCTATTCCACACGAGCCCGCATACGACCTGCATCACTAACGCACATACTATGAGCAAAGCCCAAGCCCACAATTCCGTACTCATCTCATATATGGAATCTCGAACCAGTGCAATCGGCAATAACATTCCGGCGCCTAAGACCGTCCCATAGGATGTTGCAAAAAAAGGATCACGGAACTCCGTGAGCCTACGAGTCAGAATCATCGAGATCGCAAACGACATCATGGCAAACACCATCAAAAGCTCTCCAAGAGAGATATGCAGCGAGCCGCCTGACCCCACCACGAAGAAAACTCCGGTTACCGCCACAACCGAGCCTATCGACATCCGAACGGTCAAACGCTCCTTCAGAAATACAGCAGCCAGCAAACTTACTGCAATAGGAGAAATCGAGATAATAAGCGAGGATGTAGTCGGATCTGCATACTGCAGTCCGATATAGAACGAACTTTGATTAATCAAAGTGAGCAAGCTGATCGGAATCAAGTACTTCCAGTCTCGCTTGGTAGGTTTAACAATTCTGCCTGTCGACCAAGCGAAGCATACGAAAAAACTCGACGTGATCGCAAGCCGAGTTATAGCAAGCAGCATTGGGGGGAACTCACTCACCAGAATAGCGCCAAACACGAAATTACTGCCCCAAACCGTAACACAAAAAACTAACCATGCGTATGAACGCAGCATGTCCAAGTTCCCTCTTCCGCTTCTAATCTTACCGTATCCCACCATCATACATTCGAATGGTTGGGATGGCGAAAGGCTTAATCTGCTTAGAGGAGTGATTCCAGTCGGTTTACCTCACAAACTCGCCCCTATTCTAGTCGGTTCTCACGTTCTTCCACTTCCGGCAATTTGGGCATTTTATTGTGCGCAATCGACTCCAGGAATAGCTTTACAATGCCTTGTATCGGCTTATCCTTCAATGTAATCAGGTCATAGCTGCGATGGATTTCAGCAATCTCTGGAACTGCCACCATGACCAGCTTTCCTGCCTCAACTTCTTTTTTGACGGATAGATGGGGAAGGATGGCTATGCCGGTTCGATTTTTGACCAATTCAATCATAGCTTCTATGCTATCGATTTCCATAAAAGCCTTCGGCTGCAGCCCGCGGCGTACGAACGCCTCTGCAATTAGCTTCCAATCCTCCGTGCCTCTAATGAACATGATCAGCTTTTCCCCGCTCAGCTCGTCAAGTGTTAATCCTTCTCTCCCTGCAAGCGCATGTCCCGGATATACGGTGACCGTCATTGCGTCATCTAACAGGCGAACAGCATGAATATCAGGATGCCGAATCGAGCGAACAATGCCCACATGCGCCTCATGACGCAGGATCATGTCCAACACCTGATGGGAATGGCCCGTCGAGATCGATAGTCGAACCTTGGGGTATCTGCTGCAAAAAGCATACAAATAATCCGGCATCAAATGATTCGCAGCATAAATCGCAGTTCCGATCTGCAGAGAGCCTTCCACCTGATCGTTCAATTGCTGAATGGCAAGTCTCCCCTCCGCCAACTGGTTAATTATCGTTTCCGCATAGGGCAAAAAGGCTTGACCTGCTTCGGTCAGCCTTATACTTTTACCAGCACGCTCGAACAACAGACTGCCAAGCTCGTTCTCCAACTGTTGAATGCGTGAGCTTACGGAAGGTTGAGTTAGAAATAAAAGTTCGCCTGCCCGGCTGAAATTACCTGTGCGAGCTACATACAAATAAGCCTCAATTTGTTGAATGTTCATAGGGGGTTATGGACCTCATCATTTTCTCTCTTTACACTTTCGATTCAATTACCTGAAAATCCTCTATATCAACTTAAAAACTAACTTTTATGCAGGTTGAAGCTCACGATAAGATTGCTGCAGCGAAAGGGAATCGGCCACTGCTCTATGGGTCAAATATCCACCATGCACATTCAACCCCGCTCCGAACAAGCTGTTGCTCCTCAGGGCGTCAAGCCCGTTAGCGGCCAGCTCTAACACATAAGGAAGAGTCACATTCGTAAGCGCCATTGTTGAAGTCCGCGCGACCGCTGCCGGCATATTCGCTACCGCATAATGAATGACTCCATGCTTCTCATATACAGGGTTATCGTGTGTGGTCGCATGATCCACTGTCGCAATAGAGCCCCCCTGATCGACAGCCACATCCACGATAACCGAACCTCGCTCCATACCGCGTACGGTATCCTCATCTATTAGCTTAGGTGCCTTAGAACCGGGTACTAGCACAGCTCCAATGAGCAGGTCCGACTGCACCGCTGCTGCTTGCAAATTCCATGGATGCGCCATCAGTGTCTTGACTCTCCCCTTGAAAAGATCATCCAGCTGTCTGAGACGATCTGCCGATATATCCAGAATCGTTACGTCCATCCCTAAGCCCAATGCCACTCGCGCTGCATTCAGACCGACGATGCCTCCACCCACAACCGATGCTCTAGCAGCGCCAACACCTGGCACTCCTGCTGGCAGAATCCCCTTCCCGCCGACAAAGTTCAACAAATAATAAGCTCCCACTTGAGCCGCCATACGACCTGCAACCTCACTCATCGGTGTGAGCAGAGGCAGCATTCCTGCACGATTCAGCACCGTCTCATAAGCGATTGCGGTCATCCCGCTATGGATAAGTGCATCTGTAAGCTTCGGATCCGCCGCTAAGTGCAAATAGGTGAACAGCATGCTGCCTGCACGGAAGTATTCGTATTCCTGCTCTACAGGCTCCTTCACCTTCAGGATTAGATTCGCTCCATTCCAAACCTCCTGAGGATGGCCGACGATCCTGCAACCCGCAGCGATATAGGCCTCATCATCGAATCCGCTCTTCTCACCCGCACCTTTCTCCACCCAGACCTGGTGACCCGCCTGCGTAAGCATTCTAGCGCCACCTGGAATAAGCGCTACTCTAGCTTCGTTCTTCTTGACTTCTACTGGAACCCCAATAATCATTGTAAGCCCTCCTATGTAACTCTCTCGATCAGTAGCTTATCATTACCCCAAGGTGTATAGCGAATAGATAAATGCCATATCCTGTATGGCTTTTATCTATAGCTTACACGTGCTGGCACCTTCAGGAGAGTAGCGGCGCGGCACGAAAATTTCAGCAACAGCGTATTCGGTCTCCGCAAAGACTTAAGCTTCTAACTAAAAAGACCCCGCTTCGCAGCAGGGTCTCCTTCACTTACAACATCGCCTTCACCAATCCAAGCAGATTATCGAAGGCTTCATAAATTTTCTTTGTCTCTTCCGGGCTGGCTAACAGCTTCTTCAAACGGTCCGGTTCGATATCCATGATCTCTTTGAAGTTATTCTTCACCTTATCCATTAATGTGTTGAACTTATCCACATTCATGGTTGAGCCGTACACATTATTCTTCTTGGCATACTCAACGAACATCTGTTCCAACTCGGGGCTGCTGAACTTCAAGCTTACTTCACGTTTATTCCCGTTACCATCGCTCACATAGAACAAACCTGAACGGTTGCTTCCCGAGAGAGCCTTCAAACTAAATTTGAGTCTGTTATTGCCTGAACCAAATTCAAATTCATAGTTAGGGCGGAACAGATTACGCAGTTTCTTGGAGAATCCTAAATCGGAAGGACTTCCGCTACCAATTCCATTGCCGTTGCCATTGCCATTCCCGTTACCATTTCCATTTCCATTTCCATTACCATTGCCATTGCCATTGCCGTTTCCGTTCCCATTGCCGTTGCCATTACCGTTTCCATTCCCATTGCCATTTCCGTTCCCGTTACCATTGCCATTGCCATTGCCATTGCCTGGACCAGGTATAACTCGATTATTCCAATTTGTTATTTGCTCCTGAATGGAATCCCACAGTTGATCCATCTTCTGCGTAATAACATCCCCAGCTAAAGCACTGTATTTCCGCTGAACTCCAGTCAAGGATTCACTTAATCTGTCACTCAAACCAGAGTTAAATTCTCCTCGGACATTGTTCGTCCATTGTGTCAAATCATTCCGGTAAGCCAGCTTCTCCTGGTCGGAAATCCGGTCAGGATCTTGTTGGATAGCCGCCTTTATTTCATCGAAATAATCTTTCACATCCAACTGCAGCCCTGTACTCCACTCATTAAGGAAGCCCGCCGCCTGTTGATCCCCGGCATTACGGAAGTTAATAGACTCCCCGACAAACTGAGTTAAAGCAGCCTGGACCGTGCTCATGTTACTATCAGCCTGCTGCTGTAAGGTATTGCGGAATCCAGCGGGTCCAGATGCAAGAGCGCTCGCAGCCTGCTGCTTCTGGGTTCCTAACCAGCTAGTGATTTGACCCGTATATCCTTGCTTCTCTTGATCAGAGATGACGTCTGAATCATTGAATATAGCTGCATTAATGGAATCGAGTACATTCGATGAGGAATCGCCTAAGGCATTATCCCATTGATTGAATGATTGACGAGTCTGATCGACCAAAGCGGTGTAGGCACTAACTGCAGATTGGACTGAGGTCCTATATGCATCTTGTAATTCACTTAGCTTATCACCGGATAATTCCAATAAGCTTCCACGAATACCAGTAGGAACATTCTGCAAACGATTAGTAAGCTGGGTCTGATTCGCTGTAGACCAATCCGTTACCCACTTATCGAAATCCTGCAGATCCTGCTGGGATACAACTCCATCCGCATCGGCCGACAATTGCTGATTAACTCGTTGCAATAGATCACTGGTGTTACCGACGTTATTGTTCCACTCTTGATATACTGCACGCGCAACACCTGAAGCTGCCGTATGCGCTGCAACTTCTGCACGAACGTCAACCCATAGATTATCAGCTAGATTATCTAAAGCCTTGTTCGCTCTGCCTAAAAGCCTTTGTGTAATATCCCGTCCTGAATCGCGTAGTTGGTCTGAAAGGTCATCATATTTAGCCTCTATCCAGTCATTCAGTTGAGTCCGAATACCCGATAAGCCGTCTTCACTAATTTCAGTAGGCGATGCATCAATCAAATTCTTCACACTGTCCAGATATTGGCCACCAGCTGATAGCAGGGAATCTCTCCAGTCTCTGAAGATCTGTCTTGCCTCAGAAGAAGGGGTCGGGCGTTCCGGACGATCTGGACGATCTGGACCATCTGGGCCATCTGGATCGTCCGGGCGATCTGGATCGTCTGGTCTGTCTGGTCGATCTGGGCGATCTGGTCGATCTGGTCGATCTGGTCGATCCGGTCTGTCTGGGCGATCTGGTCGATCTGGACGATCTGGACGATCCGGTCTGTCCGGGCGGTCCGGACGATCCGGACGGTCTGGGCGATCTGGACGATCTGGACGATCTGGACGATCCGGACGATTCGGTTTGTCCGGTCTATCCGCTCTGTCTGGACGGTCTGGGCGATTTGGTTTGTTTGGTTTGTCTGGTCTGTCTGGCCGATCCTGACGGTTTGTTTTGTCCGGTCTGTCTGGGCGATCCGGTCGATCTGGTTTGTCTGGTTTGTCTTGTTTTTCCGGCTTGGCCTTCTGAGCTACAGAGGAAGAAAGCGCAGCTGCTGCTGCTGCTGCATTGCGGTGGCTGCTCTTAATGTATACGGCAGCTAATGTATAGTCCGGTTTGGCAATTGGTGGTGTTTGCGGTCCGTGATGTCGCTTAAGCTTCTCCTTTAGCACTCCATGTGAAATCATATTGGCATTAGAAGAAGCTGAAAATGGGGATGACGATGAGGGCAAAATCATTGCGGTTCCTCCTTGAATCAAGTTAAATCATACACGTTACGTAGTTGTCCGGACAAAGAAAAGACCGCCTTTTCAGTCCAGCAAAAAGTACGGTCGGTTGCATCACTGACTCCTCATGTCCCAGATGCCCAATTACAAGACATGAATCATAGTCCCCGATATGTTATTGCTTCTATATTATCACGATCAACCCGGTACTTACCAGCCTATTTTTGGTAAAATAGACCTAAAATAAAAGTTTTACAAAACTATAAAATGGTTCTATTTAACTACTCCTTGATCATAATGGAGTTAGCTGCTGTAGTGCTGCGATTCACATTTTCTTCCGTGCTAACCGCATCATTCATTTTGATCGTGATCGTATATGTTATGTTGTTCCGATTGAATACGTACTCTGTCTGTGTATAAGGGGCTTTCTTCAAGTTATAACGGATGGATACTTTCTTGCCTTCACCTGAATAGGTGGAATCATCAGTAATCTCATACGTAAACTCCTTGTCGTTCTCGTTGCTCTTCTTATGTCCCTCTTCGAGCTTCTTGACAACATCCTCAACAGTCGATTTATCATTTGCTTCTACAGATACCATACCGCCGTAGAAGGTAAAAGCCATCCTTGGACTATCCTTCGTGATAAAATCGCTATAAGAATACCAGGTTTCTGGAATTTGAATGGAATATTTGAACTTCTCATTCGTATATTTGATTGTTTTGTTTTTATCTGTTATGTCATCTTCATCCTGGATAAAACCCAGGTTCGTATTCATATCTTCTTTGTTCACTTTTATAGATTTGATAATTCCTGCGATAAGTTTGGTTACTTCCTCATCATCAGCATCATTCTTGAAGCCTACATTAATCTCGTATTTATACTTGTCCTTGATCAAATAAATTCTTTCTTCAGATTCCCACTCGTCGCCGCCCATCTTCGAAGCCAATCGAACCTTTCTGATCACAACACCGTCTGTAGTAAATTCTTCCCAATCACCGATCTGCCGGTAGTCTGCAACAAACCGATCTTTGAATTGCTGCTCTTCACGGACCGTCCAGTCTGCCAAAGTCTCTCCAGAGGAAGCTGATGTGACATACACTTCTACATGCTGGTCATAATCTTCATTTGAATAAGAAAGCTCGCTGGTATATTCATTTCCTGACCAACCGGAAGGAAGCTCGAAGGATAAGCCGTATTCATTCGTAAATACAGCATCTCCGTCCTTATAAATCGAGATATCCTTAAGTGAGGCATCTTTGGCGTCAAAGCTCAAGGTAAAGCTATCCAACAAATCATTATAGAAATTATGCTTCACCTTGTTCTTGTAATTCTCTTCGTTCTCCACGATCAGAGTTATGTAATAGATTTTGTCACCCTTCAAGAAAGCACGGACTTGGTAATAGTTTTTACTGTTCGATTGGCCTACCAGTTTGGCATATGAGTACGGCTTTTGCTCAATATATCGCTTCTCAAGAACCGAATCATCGAAGTCATTAGTCAACTTGCGCAGCAATCCCTTTACGGATAAATCTTCACTTTGCTCCTCATCAACCGAGATACTGATCATGAACTCCCCTTTGGCATCACCGAAGATCACACGATCCCCTTCATCAGTCTGCATGCTCTTCACAAGCCCGGCGGGATACTTCATCGACCATCCATAATGGCTGTCCCCGATATGAGTTTTGCCTTGGTCATTGTCAATATAAGATCCATCGGAATCCTGCGTCCACTGGGATGCAGACTCTGTATCTTCTTCTAATACTACACTGCGCACGACCGTCTGTCCGTCAGATTGCATCGTGATCCGTATTGTATCATCAGGCAAATATTTCTTCATAAATTCATTATATTCAACTAGTGTTGTAATCGATGATTGATCGATGGATACGATTGCGTCGCCTTGCTTGATACCTGCTTTGGCTGCTGGAGAATCCGGATCGACATAGGAGACCTTAAGACCTTCCTTGGCCGGAAGACCGACTACGGCTTCCCAGCTCTCCTCGAGCTCTATACCCATATAAGGGCGCAACACTTTACCATACTTCTCAAAGTGCTCTAATACGTATTGAACCGTGTTCACCGGAATAGCGAAGCCCATGCTCTCCACAGAATAGTCAACGAACTTCAAGGAATTGATACCAACCACTTTTCCCTGCATATTCACTAACGCTCCACCGCTGTTACCCGGGTTAATTGCCGCATCTGTCTGCAATAATTGATACTTGGACTCAACCGAACGGTCAATGCCGCTAATAATGCCGAGCGTAACGGAGTTGCGTAGCGCGAATGAGATCGGGGTGCCAATCGCCATAACGGTCTCCCCTACTCGAATATCGCTAGGAGCAGCGAAGGTAGCGGTCGGCAACGCGAAGGCTTCAATCTTGATAAGCGCTAGATCGCTTTCCTCGTCGAAATGAGTCGTTTTACCTGGATATGTCTTCCCATCGGAAGTAACTACCACAATATTCTTCATCCCTTTGACAACATGAGCATTCGTAAGAATAACTCCATTAGCCTTCACAATGACACCTGTACCGTGTGCCAGATTGAATCTATCATTCTCTGTTTCCTTATCGTCACTAGGCTTGCCGATAATCGCCACAACGCTTGGAGATACTCTCTCAATAATCTTAGGTATTTCTGAATCTGCACCATAAGCGGCATTTGCTGTAAAGCCGCTTGAAAGTAACCCTGCGAGCAGGCAAATCACTACCATTAAACTTAACTTCCATCCTCGGTTACTCCGCGTCATCTGAACGTTACTTCCTCTCGTTTATGTAAAATGAGTGATATTCTCTCTGAATCTACCATAATATGGGGAAGCAAACAACGTTAATTTTGACACATAAATCAAATGGCTTAATGAGCAGGTTTACAATTAAAACTGGGGTCCTATATTAGAAAAATGACACCTTTTTTGAGCAATTGGCTATGCTAGTAGGAGAAGTTAGAATTAGGAGGCATCTATATGAAAGACATAGATTCGAAATGGATGAAGCAAGCGATGGAATTGGCTTATCATAATGCGGAAAGCGGAAACGGGGGTCCATTCGGCTGTATTGTAGTGAAGGGCGATGCGATTATCGCTCGAGGTGTGAATGCAGTGACCACACTCGGCGACCCGACCGCCCATGCGGAAGTGCAGGCCATACGGGAGGCTTGCAAGCAATTGGGCAGCTTCCAATTGGAGGGCTGCGATATTTATACGAGCTGCGAGCCGTGCCCTATGTGTCTAGGTGCTATATATTGGGCTCGACCTCGGGCTGTGTATTATGGGTACACCCGCGATGAAGCGGCTGCTGTCGGCTTCGATGATTCGTTCATCTACGATGAGATCTCTACACCTGTCGAAGAGCGGCGAATCCCAATGATCCAGGTGAAGCATGAAGACGGCAGACCGGATGCTGAAGGTCCTTTTGCAATGTGGAGCCAGATGGAAGGAAAAGTCGAGTATTAAGCATGTGCCCTGTTTCGAATGTTTAATATGTGTTTATATAAGCATTAAGGGCGAAAGACGTCTATTTGGACCCCCCACAATTCGTCATAGACGTTCGAACAATATAAATACAACGTCCTCTATACGTAAAAGACATCCGTTACTCAGCCCGTAGGTTACCCTACAAAGCAAAGCAAACCGCTAAGCTTTGCAGGGGGATTCAACAATCTGATTAAGGTGGTGTTCGTAATGGAATTGGCGATTGTAGTAATAGTTGCCGCGCTTATCATCGCAGGTCTAGTGATGCGAAGCCGAAATTGGAAGACAATGCTCGCAGGTAACGGAAGTACGGCTGACGAAGTTCATGCCAAATACGCGTATCTGAAAGCGAACCAAGTGAAATGCAAGCTGAAAGCGGAAGAAAGCCCGACAATGGGGGCCGTCCAGGGTGGCGGGGCTTATACGGATGGCACGCAAAACGTAAGATTGAATGTGCATAAGAAGGATATTGATCGAGCGACGGAGCTTCTGGAAGTTTATGATAAGGAAGCCGAGCTCTCGCTGAATGGACTGTAATAGACATGGTGAATAACCTGGCGGAATCCGCCAGGTCATTTTTTTGCGGGTATGTGCAAATCACTCGGATGATGCTTGCGCAAAAGCTTGCAAAAAAGAACCAACCGGCTGAGCCCCTGTTAAGGCATATTTACCCGCCAGCACGAAGAAAGGAACACCTGTAATCCCTACTTGCCGCCCGAAATCCAAATCTTCCTCAACCTGCTCGAGACCTTCGCCGCGCTCCACTTGTGCTCGCAATGTGTCTGCATTTCCTCCTGCTTCTACAGCCAGCTCCAATAACACTTCCAACTGACCAATGTCTTTTCCCTCTTCGAAGTAAGCGCGGTTTACTGCCTCTACATAATTCGTTCTTCCCGCTTCCGGCATCAGGGCAATGATCTGATGAGACAATATAGTATTCGGCATAACCTGCACCTTATCAAAATCAAACTTTACGCCTGCATTTGCTCCAGCCTGTACCACTTGTCCGAACAATTGCGGCAAGTCGGCTCGTCCGTTGAATTTTTTCGTCATGGTCTCTTTGAAAGGCAATCCTTCCTTCGGCGTCGTCGGATCAAGTTGAAACGCTCTCCATTGTATTTCTACTGGCTGCCCCCACTCCTTCAAAGCTTTAAACAGATGCTCCTTGCCAATTCTGCACCATGGACAGACCGTATCGTGGAATACTTGTATTTGCATTGCAGTTCCTCCTCGTGTTTAAAATAATTATAAATATTTGTATAGTAACTTATTAAACGTTCGTTCATCTATTATAGTTTACCCCAAAACAAGATAATAGTCCAAGACTTAATGTGAAACGTTTTAGCCTTTTAATGCGTATGTTCCTTAGAGCAGGGTAACCTAGCTTCATTCAACCTGCCAATTGGAGGTACTCTATGTTTCAGAGAGACTATATGATGCGAATGATCGAGCAGATCTCCCAAATGGTCGGAACACTGCTTGGTTTTAAACAGAACCGCGAGCCTAAGGAAGCCCTTTTTTATATTGATGAATTTTTCAAAAAAATGTTCGGCCTCAATTCCAAGCTGTTGAACAGCCTATCGGATAGTGCTCTTCTTGACCTTTTGCGACAGGGGAACGATGGAGGCAACGACAAAATTCTTCTTGCTGCTACTCTATTCAAAGAAGAAGGTGACTTCTTCTTGATGCTGGGTGATTTCAACGGAGCTTATAATCGCCACTCAAGAGCCCTATACTTGTATCTGACGATTGTTCTCGACGAGCCTGAACGCAATTACGATGAAGAGATCGATATTGTCCTAGAGGCGCTTCGTCCTTACGAGCTCAACCCCTCTATCCGCAACCTGTTGTGGCGTTATCATCTGGCGGGCGGCCGGTATGCTGAAGCTGAGAATGGGCTGTTCCAACTAATTGATGACGGACATGGCGACTCACAATTATTGGACGATGCCATCGTCAGCTACAAGAAACTGCTTCAGCTAGATGATGAAGAGCTGCTGGCTGGCGGTTTGTCGTTGCAAGAGGTTGAGGAAGCGATTGAACAGTTAGAGGTCAAGCGCGGACAATAAGGATCAGCAATGCAAGGATAAACGGCTTCGCCGTCTTTACGGCGGACTTCGTTTACTGAAGGAATAGAACAATCAGCGGAGATATACTTTCTGATATTCTGCAAAAAACGCCCCCTGCTGAGGAGCGTCTCTTGTACTTGGCTTACAAGAAGCAGTCTTGACCAACGGCTATGAGCGTTATAGCTGCGACAGATTCTCCTTGTCCTCTTCCAGGCTCTCCCTGGCTTGGTCGACAGGAGTTTGATTCATGCTAACAGTAGTCGCTGACTCCAACGCATGCTCCGCTTTTTCAATAGCATTGTGAGCTTGCTGCACTGTAATAGGTGTGGGATGAGATAGAGCTTGAGTTGTCGCCTTGTGTGCTGTTTCTACTGAGTTTTGTGCTTGAGAGGTCTGGCTTTGCCTTTGGAGGCTTGAATTATGGTCATGCTTAGCCATTCACGTTACCTACTTTCTGGAGTATGTCATAACGTCCTTAATATGGGATGAGGCCTAATATTTTATTCAAAACAACCCCAACTGCTCCGGAGGAGGCTCCGGCAAATCAGGGTGCGGCAAACCCAGCATGTCCATGAGCTCCAGCGCATTCGTAGCGGCATCCCCGCCAGAGTTGTTGTTCAAGATCACACATACCTCCTCTGAGCCTTGCTCGAGCACCCGCAAACGTTCCGCCCACTCCGCCAGCTCTTCAACACTGTAGCGATACAAGTAACGCACTTCAAACCAGTTCTGACCTGGCTTGCTGGTCCAACCGTCCACATTGCGACCATGAAACCGCACCATCGTGACCTCCGGGTGAGTCGCATGCATCACAATCGGCACGGAACCCGCACCCGCTTGCGGCTCATCGCACACACTATGCATCCATCCTGCGTCTTCCATGAACGACAGCGTTTTCTGCCGAAACTCAGCTTTGAACCAAGACTGATGCCGGAATTCCAATGCCACCGGTATGTCTCCCATTCTGTCCTTGGCGTCGCGCAGCACTGCAACATTTTCCCGCGTGCAATCGAACCAGGGCGGATATTGGAACAATACGGTCTTAAGCTTACCTGCCTCAAGCACAGGGCGAATGGATGCCAGGAAAGCTTTGTACATCGTTTCTGTGCTATCGAAAGGGTTTTTGCCTCTTAGATGGCCGGTCATCCCTTGGTAGGCTTTTATGATAAAGGAAAATGTCTCAGGGGTATCGTTCACCCATTTGGCATAGCTTCGCTCCTGTTGGACCGCATAGAAAGAGCTATCCACTTCCACAATGTCAAAATAACGGCTGTACACACTAAGTCGGTCTTGATTATTCGGCCCTGGCAGATACAAATCCTTGTGACCACCCCAACCGGCCAACCCTATTCTAATCACTGATAACTCCCCGCTTTCCGGCTCTTCCTCCGCTCGAATACCCAGATGAACAATCCTAGAAAAGTCCCGCTCGCCAGGTAGCCGCCCACCACATCACTAGGGTAGTGGACACCCAGATAAATACGGCTCACCCCGATAGCCAGTATAAACACCGAGCTTAACGATACTTGTAAAGATCTGCCCCAAGTCGAGGGGATATGACGCCATAATAAGTAAGTTAACGCCCCGTACAGAGCAAAGGCCGCCATCGAATGCCCGCTTGGGAAACTGTAGCCGGTGATTTCAATTAACCGATGCAAGGTGGGCCGATCTCTTTGGAACAATAGCTTTAGCATTAGATTCAATATACCCGTCCCGCCGACAACAGCCACCAAAAAGATCAGCTCCTGACGGTGCTTCAACACCGCGTACAGAAAAATGCACAATAATAAGGTAAGCAGAGCAACCACGAAACCGGAGCCGATTGTAGTAAAAAACTTCATAATAGAAGTCCAGCCCGGTGACTCCATACCTTGGACTGCAGAGATAACCCGTTCATCGAATTTCGCGATTCGCTTATTCCCTACCAGCATGACTACTGCGACAAAACCGACAGCTAACAACAAGCTGAGGGCGAGCACTCTTGTTAGTTGAAATTTTATGTTCATTCCATAGTCCCTTCTTCTCTTCGCTTGCAACTACAGTTTGCGTTAATAAAGTAGATTCGCTTTAGGGACGTAACTTTCCTTTTCTTCGGCGAGGGGAACTCTTTTGCATGGCTAGACTGTTTTCAGATAAAATAGTAAGGTATGATTCGCTCGCCATCAGAATGAAGGAGGAATTGAATATGCTTCCGTTTGTTTTTCATAATCCTACGAAGTTGATTTTTGGCGTTGGGCAGCTTCAGGCGCTTCCGAAATTGCTGTCCGCATACCCTTCTCGTGTTCTCCTGGTCTACGGCGGAGGAAGCATCAAGAGGAACGGGGTATACGATCAAGTCATCTCCAAGCTGCAGGAAAACGGCTCCACTTGGTTCGAGCTCTCTGGAGTAGAGCCTAATCCACGGTTGACTACGGTTCATCGCGGAGTAGAGATTTGCCGCAAGGAAGAGATCGGCTTCATTCTGGCTGTTGGCGGCGGAAGCGTGATCGACTGTGCGAAAGCAATCGCAGTTGGAGCCAAGTATGAGGGTGACGTATGGGATATTATTAGCCGTAAGGCTAGTGCGAGCGATGCTTTGCCATTAGGAACCGTACTGACCCTCGCCGCTACTGGTTCTGAGATGAACACAGCCTCCGTTATTACGAACTGGGAAACGCAAGAAAAGCTCGGTTGGGGACACCCGCTAGTTGCTCCAGCATTCTCCATTCTGGATCCAGCATTTACAGTTAGCGTCCCACGTGATCAGACTATATATGGTTCAGTAGATATCATGTCTCATGTGTTTGAGAATTATTTCCACCATACTTCGTCAACTCCTATTCAGGATGGTTGGGCGGAGACCCTGCTTAAGACTGTGATCGATACGGCTCCTAAGCTCCTGGCCAAGTTGGATGATGTTGAGGCGCGGGAGACGATTCTGCTATCTGGTACCTTAGCGCTTAACGGTCTGCTGAACATGGGGGTTAGAGGTGACTGGGCCACTCATAATATGGAGCACGCCGTGTCTGCTGTGTACGATATCCCGCATGGGGGCGGGCTTGCTATTCTGTTCCCGAACTGGATGACTTATTGTCTCGATGAAAATGTTGCGAGGTTCAAGCAGCTTGCGATTAACGTGTTCGGAGTAGATCCGGCGGGGAAATCTGATCGTGCAGCAGCTGAGGAAGGCATTCAAGCACTAAGGGCTTTCTGGACATCGATTGGAGCCCCTTCGAGGCTCGCCGATTATGGGATCGACGATAGTCAGCTAACGGTGATGGCTGATAAAACCGTAAAGTTCGGGCCATTCGGAAATTTCAAAAAGCTTCAGCACGAGGACGTCATGGCTATTTATAGGATGTCATTATGAGATATTTAAAGATATTTTAGAGCTGTTTTTAGGCGGGCGTGGATATTTTGCGGAGACTTGCCTGGAATATTGTGTTCATGGAATGCTAAATACTAGAAATAAGGAGCCGGTGGCCACCGACTCCCTGCACAACACTTGGGCGGGTTTCCTCCTAAAGTGAAATAAGTTTTCAGACATAACCCATTCCCTTGGCGCTAACCTGGGTGAGTTATTTTCGTTTCAGATAAGTGAGAAGCGCCAGAAATAACATTCCAAGCATAATCACTTCTTGCAACGAAAATTGCATAGGCATTCCTTAAACATTTGCGTAGCAAATGTACTTCGTAAGCATAGACTTTCTGGAGGAATACCACACCCCACCCAAGCTCAATTGTACAAGATTATTCTAGCACATATCTTCAAGTTTAAAATATTATCTTGAATATTCGTCAAGTCATGATCAGTCCTTAAGTATGCGAGTTTGTATTTTAGTGGCATGCCTCCTGCAGATTAGCTATGTTACTATTGTCTATTTGGGGTATTTCATCACCCAAGCCCTGATTAGCCAATCTAACTATCCCTAATTTCCGCAATGTGAACCGATTTTCCTCAAACCAGCCGAAATAACCAATAGTAAAACTTGCTATTCCAGAATAAGCCGTCTTTCCCGCCCAAATAACCTATACTGTCACTGGTTATACCTCATATACGACTGGTTATTCTCTGCTCCCAAACGAAAAAAGGATGGCACAGGTCCTAAGACCCTATTGCCATCCTTCTCTTGTATTCAACGTTATATTAGCAGTGCTCCAAGTAGCGTTGCTTCATGAGCTCCAATACTTCGTCACCCGGCTGATCCCAGATCGCTTTGTTGAAAATCTCAACCTCGATCGGGCCTGTGTAGCCGGCTTGCTCTACGGCGCTGCGAATGCGGCGCAGCTCGATGACGCCGTCGCCCATCATGCCGCGTCCAAGCAGCAGATCCGGCACGGGTACGATCCAATCGGACACGTGGAAGCCCAAGATGCGGCCATCCGCGCCTGCACGTGCGATCTGCGGGTACAGGTTCGGGTCCCACCAGACGTGGAACACATCCACTACGACGCCCACCTCATGCGCTGCATGCTGCTGTGCCAATGTATTGGCTTGCTCGAGCGTGTTGATGACGGAGCGCTCCGCGGCGTACATCGGGTGAAGCGGCTCGATGCCCAGCTTCACGCCGTGCTGCTGCGCGAACGGCACCAGCTGTGCGATGCCGTCGGCGACCATCGCCCGCGCGCCGTCAATGTCGCGGTCGGGCGCCGGCCCGCACACAAGCACGAGCACCTCCGCGCCAAGCTCGGCGGCCTCCTCCACCGCGCGGCGGTTGTCGTCGATGCGAGCTTGGCGCTCGGCAGCGGTCGCCGCGGGGAAGTAACCTCCGCGGCACAAGCTCGAGACGCGAAGTCCCGCGTCTTGCACCAGCTTGCGGCTCGCCGCCAGGCCAGCGTCTGCCACCTTGTCCCGCCACATGGCGATCCAAGGGACGCCTGCGCGAGCACAGCCATCCACAGCTTCGCTCATATTCCAACGGTTCGTTGTAATCTGATTCAAGCTGAGTCGTTCTATCGATTGAAAAGGTTGTGTCATTCGAATAAGTCTCCTTCCTATTCCTGCCTTCGCGTGTTCCCTATCCGCTCTAGTACATGTCCCTCTTGCTGTTAAGCCCCAGCAAGCTTCAACACCAGACGCATCCGTTCTGTCGCGAGGTCCGGATTCACCAGCAAGCCCGCTTGGTCGGCTAATACGAACAATTCGGACAGGTGAATCACCGAACGTTGACCCTCTGCTCCACCAATCATGCGGAAATGAGATTGGTGACCGTTCAAGTAAGCCATGAAGACGATCCCGGTTTTGTAAGCATACGTAGGCTTTTGGAAAATGTGTCGAGACAAAGGAACCGTCTTCTCCAGAAGAGCGTCATAACGATTCACATCGCCGTTATCCAATGCATGAATGGCTGCAGCAGCGGCAGGTGCGATAGCATCAAAGATCCCAAGCAAAGCGTGGCTGTAGCCCTGCTCGTCGCCGCGAATCAATTCCGGATAGTTGAAATCATCCCCCGTGTACATCTTCACACTGGCAGGAAGCTGACGACGCATCACAATTTCCTTGTCAGCATCAAGCAGCGAGATTTTGATGCCGTCTACTTTGTCCGCATGCGCGCGAATGACGTCCAGACAAACATCCATAGCTGCATTTACATCTTTATGTCCCCAGTACCCAGCGAGCCCAGGATCGAACATATCGCCCAACCAATGCAGGATGACAGGCTCTTTCACTTGACTCAGAATTTTGCCATAAACGCGCACATAATCTTCCGGTCCCTTAGCACAAGCAGCAAGCGCACGGCTCGCCATCAGAATAATGCGTCCGCCTTGTTCCTCAACGAAAGCGCATTGCTCCTCATAGGCTGCCTCTACTTGTTCTAACGTAACTTTGGGTCCCGGCACAAGATGGTCTGTACCCGCACCGGAAGCAATTCCGCCTCCGACTGCGCGAGCTTCTGCTGTAGAGCGGCGAATGAGTTCCTTCGCCCGCTCCCAGTTCAGTCCCATCCCGCGCTGCGCGGTGTCCATAGCTTCCGCTACAGACAATCCGAGCGACCATAGGTGTCGGCGGTAAGCCAAAGTGCCATCCCAATCTATCTGTCCATTGTTGATAGGATCCGCATCTGCGAATGGATCCGCCACAACGTGAGCAGCGGAGAAGGCAATCCGTGTCTTCAGCGGGGCTGCAGGCAATTCAATCGGGGCAGCTTGCCCCGGCGCATAAGTTAATCTTGTGCCGCCAACTTGCGGCAAATACAAGGTGTTCGCCATAGTCATAAATCCTCCCTCTTGGAAATCTAATCGATCTCGCCCGATCTCAGGCTTACAGGCTCAATGCAGGAACGTCGATCCAACGGCGCTCTGCCCATGATTGCAGACCCAAGTCGGCAAGCTGAGTACCTTTTGCACCCTCTAGCAGATCCCAAGGGAACGGAGTATCGATGACTACATGCTTCAGGAACAACTCCCATTGTACTTTGAAGCCATTGTCATACACTTGGTTGCCCGGAACTTCTTGCCATTGCTCTTGGAATTTGAATGGATTCTCGATATCCGGGTTCCATGTCGGCTTAGGTGTGTGCACACGGTGCTGGGCTTTGCAATTCCGCAGGCCGGATACAGCACTGCCTTCTGTACCATCTACATGTATCGTCAACAGATCATCACGGTCTACGCGCACAGTCCAAGAGGAGTTGGCTTGAACTACAATGCCGCCTTCCAGTTCAAAGGTTGCATAAGCGGCATCGTCTGCTGTGCATGCATAACGCTCGCCCTTTTCATCCACGCGCTCGTCGATGTGAGTAACGCCAAGGCAGGATACGGATTTCACTTCTCCGAAGAGATTGTCTAACACATAACGCCAGTGAGCGAACATATCTACGATGATACCGCCGCCGTCTTCTTTTCGATAGTTCCATGAAGGACGTTGCCCCGGCTGCCAGTCGCCCTCGAATACCCAGTAACCGAACTCCATGCGTACAGAAAGGATTTGGCCGAAGAAACCGGAGTCTACCAGACGCTTCATTTTCATCAGACCCGGAAGGAATAATTTATCTTGAACTACACCGTTCTTCACGCCTGCTTCTCTTGCGAGACGAGCCAGCTCCATAGAGGATGCCAAGTCGGTAGCGGTCGGCTTCTCACAATAGATATGCTTGCCGGCAGCAATCGCTTTCTTCACATCAGCAGCGCGGCGAACCGTAGTCTGAGAGTCAAAGTAAATCGAGTTGTACGGATCAGCAAGACAGCTGTCCAGGTCTGTGCTCCAACGGGTCAAACCATGCTTCTCAGCAAGATCCTGCAGCTTGTTCTCTTGACGTCCTACCAGGATTGGATCTGGCATAATAGTATCCCCGTTAGGCAGCGCCACCCCACCTTGCTTGCGAATGGCCACGATGGAACGGATCAAGTGCTGATTGGTACCCATTCGACCTGTAACTCCGTTCATGATAATTCCGATTTGATGTACGCCCATTGTTCCTGTCTCCCTTGTATTTAGAATGGAATATCTTTTGTTGCCCTCATTGTATCCCGCCAGACCGTGCACGTCTTACTAATCCGAGAACTGTATTCTCAATTTAGGAAATGATCCTGCTAGGTTGCGGGCGACTTGTACACTTCAATAAAATGCTGGGCGGTTCGGGATAAATAGTGCTGTTTCAGCCATATTAATCCGGAAGAGGCCGTTAACTCGGCATCCGCAATGGGGTGAACTTGCACCTCATAGCCCTTGTGAAGCTTCAGCACAGCCTCCGGCACAATGGTAGAACCGAAGCCTGAAGCGACTAGTTCCATCAGAACATACATATCCGAACACTCACAGGCAATATTAGGAGTCAACCCGCGTCTTGCGAAGGTGTCCAGAATCAACTTGTACAATCCTAGTCCTTCCGTGCTTGGCACGATCAGAGGCACTTGATGGATACGCTCCAGGGTTACTGCACTATGGTCCGGGATATCGCTTCTATTAGAAGTGACATAATAAAAGGCTTCCGTGCGGAGCGGCCATACATGAAAATCACTCAATTCCAAAGGCAATCGGATAATCGCAAGCTCAATCGCCCGTTCCCGTACTAATTTGCAGAGCTGTGCGGATTCATTTTGCTGGATTTTATAGGTGATGTTCGGATATTGACTCTGAAAACGAAGCAACAGCTCTGGAAGCCGATCATTCGAAAGCGTATTAACTCCAATCGTGAGCTGCCCTCTCAGGCCGTTTCCTGTCTCTTGCACTTCCAATTGGGATTGCTCCATCATTCTCAAGATCGACAAGGCATGCTGGTAGAGCAGCTCACCCGCTTCCGTCAGCTTCAATTGCTTGCCCATCCTCTCCACCAGCTTCACACCCAGCTCCTGCTCCATTCCCCGTAACTGCTGGCTAAGCGGAGGCTGCGCGATGTGTAGTCTTCGGGCTGCTGCTGTGATTTGCCGCTCTTCTGCTATGGCTACAAAATATCTCAATTGACGAATATCCATGACTGACCCGTCCTCTTCTATATGATAAAAGTATGCAAATTTAATGAAACTGATATTTTTCATATACTAAGATTCATGTTAGCATAAGAGGCAATGCTCGGAAACCAAGGAGTTGATCAAGGGTCATGAGAACTTATCCTATTATTGAAGCAGCAGAGCGAGGGGATCAGGTAGCGGTTCAACGGTATATTGCGGAAGGTGCAGACATCAATGTACAGGATGCGCAAGGTCGAACCGCTATTATGGCAGCCACTTATGGAAACAAACTCGAAGTCGTTCGCGTACTCCTCGCAGCGGGGGCGGATTTGAATATTCAGGATAACAGAATGGATAATCCCTTGCTCTTTGCAGGTGCCGCTGGGCTCTCAGCCATCATCAAGCTCTTGGTGGAGGCTGGCGCTGACACATCGATCACGAATCGCTATGGCGGTACTGCATTGATCCCGGCCTGTGAACGTGGGCATATAGAAACGGTGAGGATTCTGCTCACTTACTCTGATGTAAATGTGAATCATATCAATCGACTGGGCTGGACGGCTTTAATGGAAGCGATCGTATTGAGCGATGGAGGTCCGGATCATCAACGGATTGTTCAAATGCTAGTAGAGCACGGCGCGGATGTGAATATACCGGATAAAGATGGCATTCTACCTCTCAGGCATGCACGCCGACGAGGTTACACGAAAATAGAAGAAACTCTTTTACATGCAGCCGCAAGGGAATACTAGAATCATCGACTGTCTTTAATGGAATGGAAAGGATGGGTCCAAGCATGACAACATACTGGTTAAAAAATGTGCGTCTCGAAAGCGGGTATCGGTACGAAAATGGACGAATCGATGGAACGGAAACCGAGATTTGCCACATCCTAATCGAAGGAGGTCGTATAGCTGAGATCAGGTCTGCCAACAACAGGCATATAGAAGAAGCTGAGCCGTTCCAACAGTCTTTGTCTCTGCTAACGGAATTGCCAGAGATAGATGCCCAGCATCTCCTCATGCTTCCGGCCTTCCGAGAGATGCATATTCATCTCGACAAAACCTACTACAGCGGCCCTTGGAAGGCTGTTAAGCCGATCCAGAGCATCTTCGACCGGATTCAGGAGGAGCAAGAGCTTCTGCCTCGGCAGCTCCCGTTCGTTCAGGAACGCGCGGAGCGCTTGCTTAACCTTGTGCTGGGTCATGGCTCCACTCATGTGCGCACCCATTGCAATATCGATCCGGTAGTCAAGCTGCAGAACTTGGAAGCCACGATGAGAGCCTTGCATACATTCACGGGGAAAATTACACATGAGGTAGTTGCCTTCCCACAGCACGGATTGCTGCGCTCTCATGTCTTAGCCGAGATGAAACAAGCCATGAAGCTCGGCGCTACCCATGTAGGTGCCGTCGATCCCGCAAGCGTTGACGGTGATATCGAGAAATCTTTGCAGACTATGATGGAGATCGCGGTTGAAGCCAATGCAGGAGTCGACATCCATGTGCATGACCGTGATCAAGCCGGTCTAGCCACCCTCACTCGACTCGTGGAATTAACGGAGGAAGCAGGTTGGCAAGGTCGGGTCACCATAAGCCATGGCTTCGCCCTGGCAACCGCTGCTTCTGGCGCTGTTAGCGAGCTTGCGGATCGCATGGCTTCCCTCGGCATAACTGTAGCTTCTACAGTACCCATCGGGGGCATGGTTATGCCGATTCCTTTGCTGCGCGACAAGGGAGTCCAGGTGGATCTTGGCAACGACAGCATCACGGATCACTGGTCGCCATTCGGCACTGGCGACTGCCTGGAGAAAGCGAAGCGGCTGGCTGAGCTGTATCGTTATTCCGATGAGCGCTCGTTGGCTCAATCGCTAGGGTTCATCACAGGCGGTGTCAACCCGCTTGGTCTGGATGGCCGCCGCGTGTGGCCCGCAGTCGGCGATGCGGCTGATGCCGTGTTCGTAGCAGCCAGCTGCTCAGCGGAAGCCGTAGCGCGGTTGTCCAAGCGTCAAGCGGTTATGGCTCAAGGCGTCATCGTTTCGGGCGAGCTGTAATAATGAACCCTTCTAACCAACATCGCCTGTACTTGGGCCTGAACACGGTTCAATGGTTCATCTTTCTGCTCGCCAACTCCATCGCGATGCCCATCGTGATCGGACATGTGTTCCAGCTTCCCCAAGAGGAAGTATCTTCGCTCATGCAAAGAACCTTTTTCGTCGTCGGTATCAGCTCCTTCATACAGGGCTGGCTCGGTCACCGCTATCCCATTGCAGATGGACCGGCGGGCTCGTGGGTTAGTGTATTCGTCATCATGGCCGATATGGCGGTGCAGCAGGGCAATAGCTTAAGGGACACTTTACAGATTATTGAAGGAGCCTTGCTTGTAACAGGCGCACTGTTGTTCCTGCTTGGCGTGACAGGGCTGTTTCGCCGCATGTTATTCCTTTTCACACCTCTTGTTACGGGAACTTTTCTGCTCTTGCTTGCCGTACAGCTTAGCGGTGTGTTTCTGGGAGGCATGCTAGGCATGTCCGGTGAACCCGTGAGGCTGGATGCAGGCGCAACGATCATAGCTGTGGGAGTTTTTCTGCTGGTCATTGTGTTATCGGTTAAGGGGAAAGGTTGGCTCAGGAATTATGCAGTCTTGGTCGGTATTGGCTTAGGGTGGTTAGCTTTTGCCCTATGGGGACCATCGTCAGGTAGTGAATCGTTGACTGCTGCAGAAAGCAGCATGATCTCATCCACATCCGTTTCCTGGTTCAAGTTGCCTGAAATTTACCCTTGGGGCATGCCGCATTGGAACATGGGGATTGTGGTGACTGGTGTGCTTTTCACCTTGATTCTAGTATCCAACACCATCGCAGCGATCCAGGCAGTGAGTCACGTTGTACCCGCGTCCGATGCGCCCAAGAAGCCTGAACAATCTTACAATCGCAGCAGCATGGCTGGCGGAGTTTCCCATGCGTTATCCTCTGCGTTCTCTACACTTGGCTTAGTCCCATTACCGGTGTCAGCGGGGTTCATCCGTTTGACCGCCGAAACGAGGAGAGCTCCATTTCTAGCCGCATGTATGGTGTTATCTGCAATCGCTCTATTCCCGGACCTTGTCCATCTATTGGCCTTACTGCCCGGACCCGTTGCGAATGCGGCCTTATTTGCTACTTTTGTGCAAATGATCGGCATCGCTTTTCAATCCATCCTGAAGGATCCGTTGGATCAACGTCGCCTTACAATACTCGGCGTGACGCTGTTGTTTGGAGTTGGCCTAATGTTTCAGCCCTCCACTGTGTTTCAAGGACTTCCGACAAGCCTTCAATATGTATGCAGTAACGGGCTTCTGATTGGCACCATTATTGCGATCGTGCTCGAACAAATATGGAGGAAGCCACCTGCTTAAGGCAGGGCTTCCTCCATTGAATATAATAACTTTCTAGAAATGGTCCCGCTCCGCAGGAACCGTCGCTTCAAGCAGCCGGGCCTCCAGCTCCTGACTATTCGCAGCAACCATTTCTTCCGACCAGTCGAAGTACTCCTTCATCCAACTAATAACCTGCACCTTCCACCGATTGACCCAGTGGATGTCAAAGTACAACGCGCCCGTTCTGCGAACGAAGAAGTCTACCGCCTTCACGGTCATCTCCCTCTCGATCGAATAGCTGAGCTCTGCTCGTACGGCCTCCTCGGGGAGCCGCTCCGTCCCGGCAGCTGGTCTCAGCTTGCGTACACGCTCCAGCACCTCATCCACATTCGTGCCATAGCGGCGAACGAGCCGATCCGCATCGGCTTCGCTCAGTCCAAGGCGTTGAGCCTCCTCGCGCTTGGCGCTGACGAAAGAGGCTAGCTTCACGGAGCCGCCCATATCCCCGCCGGAGATCGGCAGATTCTTCGTACGACTGGCCGGAATCGACGGAGATCCTTCTTTCTCCAGCAGTTCCACCGCTTGGTTCACGACGGCCTCGGCCATTTTGCGATACCCGGTCAGCTTGCCGCCAGCTATGGAGATTAATCCGGAATCCGATACCAGCACTTCATCCCGTCTTGAGATCTCCGATGGATCCTTCCCCTCCTGATGGATCAAGGGCCGCAGTCCGGTCCAACTGGACTCTACGTCCTCTGCTGTAAGCTTCATACTCGGGAACATACTATTGGCTGCATCAAGCAAATAGTTGCGATCCAGTATCGTTAATTGGGGATTCACCTTATCCCCGCTATAATTCGTATCGGTAGTACCTACATAGGTTTTCCCAGCCCGCGGAATAGCGAACACCATACGCCGATCAGGTGTATCGAAGTAGATCGCCTGGTGCAAAGGGAACCTTTTCTGATCGAACACCAGGTGTACACCCTTGGTTAGATGCAGCGTTTTGCCGCGTTTGGAATCATCCTTCTCCCTCAAGGTATCCACCCAAGGACCTGTTGCATTAATGATCTTCTTCGCCCGAATCCGATAAGATTGGCCGCTCAGTTGATCTTTTACAACGACTCCTATCAGCTTCTTGTTCTCATACAGCAGCTCTTCTACCTTTGTATAATTGACCGCCCGCGCACCCAGCTCAACTGCTTTTTTCATAACTTCTATCGTTAGCCTGGCATCGTCCGTACGGTACTCGACATAATAGCCGCTCCCCTTCAGCCCCGTCTTCACCAGAAGCGGTTCACGTTTAAGTGTATCTTCTGTTCTCAGCATCTTCCTCCGCTCGCCCTTCTTCACACCTGCCAAATAATCATAGAGCCTCAGGCCCCAAGAGGTAGAAAACTTGCCGAATGTCCCGCCCGCATAAATCGGCAGCAGCATCCATTCCGGTGTAGTCACATGCGGTCCGTTCTCGTACACAATGGCGCGTTCTTTGCCGACCTCAGCCACAATCTTGATCTCGAGCTGCTTCAGGTACCGCAATCCGCCATGCACAAGCTTGGTAGAACGGCTGGACGTACCTGCCGCGTAATCCTGCATCTCCACAAGCGCCGGCTTCATCCCTCGGCTTGCTGCGTCCAGTGCGATACCTGCACCCGTAATTCCTCCGCCAATAACAAGGATATCCTGCTCTTCTTCCGTCATTTTCTGCAACACATTTCTTCTATCTGTTCCCGCAAAAGATTGTCTCGTCATCTGGTTCCAGCTCCTCGTTTGCTTAGTTTATTGTATGCAAAAAAGAAGAAACCACTAACAAACCATCTACGTCTTAATAAGACGTAAACGCTGTTGTGGCTTCTCCTGAATCTCCAACCGAAATATTAACTTATCTCAAATGATAGCACAGACAGCCGTTATTTAAAAGAGATAGCCGCCCGAACCGCCTTTTGCCAGCCTTCGTACAACGCAGTACGCTCTGCTTCCTCCATCAAGGGTTCGAAATAACGATCGACCAGCCCTTGCCCCAGCGCAGCCAACTCCTGCTGATCGCTCCAGTAACCAACCGCCAACCCAGCCAAGTATGCGGCTCCGAGAGCGGTCGTCTCTTGCGTAACAGGACGCTCCACCGGAACGCCGAGCATATCGCTCTGGAACTGCATCAAGAAGCTGTTCGACACGGCCCCGCCATCCACACGAAGCTTCTGCAGCGTAATCCCTGCATCCTCTTCCATGGCGCGGAGCACATCCCTCGTCTGATAAGCGAGTGATTCCAGCGTTGCACGGACCAAATGCGCCTTAGTCGTTCCGCGTGTCAGACCGAATACCGCTCCGCGCACATCGCTATCCCAGTATGGTGTCCCCAGGCCGACGAATGCAGGAACGATATACACACCGTCCGACGATTCAACCTGAAGCGCATAAGCCTCGCTATCGGATGCCGCTTCAATTACCTGCAGCCCGTCACGCAGCCATTGAATAGCGGATCCCGCCACGAAAATACTGCCTTCTAACGCGTACTCTACTTTACCGTTCAATCCCCATGCGATCGTAGTTAGCAAGCTCTGCTTAGATGGGATCGCCTCACTCCCTGTATGCATCAGCATGAAGCAGCCCGTGCCATACGTATTCTTGGCAAGACCAGGCTGGAAGCATAGCTGCCCGAACAAGGCAGCCTGTTGATCACCGGCTGCTCCTGCAATCGGTACATTCGCTCCTCCGCAATATTCCGCAGCCGTATGTCCGTAAACCTCTGAGGAGGAGCGCACTTCCGGCAGCATGGAAGCTGGAATGTTCAGAATCTTCAGCAGCTCTTGATCCCATTGCAGCTCATGGATGTTATACAGTAGTGTCCTCGAGGCATTCGAATAGTCTGTTACATGGACCGCTCCATTGGTTAGCTTCCAGATCAGCCACGTATCAATCGTACCGAACAACAGATCACCCGCTTCAGCTTGTTCACGAGCGCTTGCCACATGATCCAGAATCCATTTGACCTTCGTCCCGGAGAAATAAGCGTCCAGCCTCAGTCCAGTCTTGGCTGTGAACTCCTGCTCCAGGCCCTGCTCCTTCAACTGCTCGCAGATGGAGGCCGATTGTCTCGATTGCCATACGATGGCGTTATAAACGGGGTTTCCCGTGTGACGGTTCCATACCACCGTGGTCTCACGCTGATTCGTAATTCCTATGCCAGTAATCTGGGTTGGGGTTATATTAGTTTCCGAGAAAGTCTGATTGATTACATCCTGCACCGAGCGCCAAATCTCCTCAGCGTCATGCTCAACCCAGCCTGGGTGAGGAAAATGCTGAGTGAATTCTTTTTGCGCAATATGCACAGTCTTTCCTTGTCGATCGAACACTAGCACCCTCGAGCTCGTCGTTCCTTGATCAATGGCTACTACGTATTTTTGTTCCACGTCCCATCCTCTCCATTCCCTCTTGTATCTATATGACAGCAGATCTTACTTATAATGAGGCCACAATTCCTTGTGCGAGGTAGTTACAGCAGATGCTCCGGCCTGCAAAGCACTCTCCACGTCGCTAACGGTTCGAATCAACCCTCCGGCAAAGATAGGGATGCCCGTTCGTTCACTCACTTCCGCAATAATCGAGGGCATGATCCCTGGGAGCACTTCGATAATATCCGGCTTCGTTCTTTCCAGAAGGGTGTAGCTCTTCTCGAGCGCGCCAGAATCCAACAGGAACAGCCGCTGAATGGCGAGTATTCCATTCTGCTTAGCCTTGGTAATGACACCTGCTCTAGTAGAGATTAATCCAGCCGGCCGCACATTTTGACACAGAAATTCAGCAGCATACTCGTCATTTTTGAGCCCTTCCACCAGATCTACGTGCAGAAGCAGCTTTTTCTCATGGGATTTGGCCAGATCGACCAGGTGCTTCAACTGCCCTATATGACTGTCGAGCAGCACTATATATGTAAAGGAGGAGGACAGCAGCTTCTCCAGATCCTTCACTTTGCGAACCGCGGGCAGAATACTTTGATTATGGAAGGCCATGGTAGCGACTCCGTTCCAGTAAAGGATAGTTCGTTCTTGCGTCAATAAGAAAAAATCACATAAATTGCTTCCTGTTATGAACTCAACAAAAAGCAACCCATGTGAATCTCCCAATCTCCGTCACAAAGTATGAACTTGATCACATTGTAAGCGTCAGCAATGCGGAATGTCAATCTAATCTTCATCCCAAGTTCGTCTCTTGAGACTTTATCTTGCTGCTTATAACCACACGATGAACAGTTAAACCCGATTCGGGAGTATAATAGATGAGTATACGATAGATGCACGGTGGAAATCTGTATGTATAGGTATTCGAATATAGCGTAGAAGAGGTTAAAGATGAGTGAGAAGCAGTTTACAGATTATCCGTTAAGTGAAGAAATCGTGAGGGCACTGAATAGCTTGGGCTACGAGACACCAACAGAGGTTCAGACGGAAGTCATTCCGGTAGCGCTTGAGAAGAAGGATCTTGTTGTCAAATCGCAAACAGGCAGCGGCAAAACAGCTGCTTATGGTATACCACTCTGCGAGCAAGTGGATTGGAACGAGAATAAGCCGCAGGCATTAATCCTGACGCCAACCCGTGAACTCGCGGTACAGGTCAACGAAGACATTACGAATATTGGGCGTTTTAAGCGACTCAAGGCGACTGCACTTTATGGGAAACATCCTTTTCATATGCAAAAAGCAGAGTTAAAGCAAAAAACGCATATGGTCGTAGGTACGCCAGGACGTGTGCTGGACCATATTGAACGAGGCACGCTACCGCTGCAGAAGATTGCCTATCTCGTTATTGACGAGGCGGATGAGATGCTGAATATGGGCTTTATTGAGCAAGTGCAGTCAATCATTCAAGCGCTGCCTAGTGACAGGGTTACCATGTTGTTCTCCGCTACGTTCCCTGAAGATGTGGCCAAGCTGTCACGCAAGTATATGGACAAACCCGTTGAAATTGAGATCAAAGCGAGCGGAATTACGACAGCCACAATTGAACACTCTCTTATTCAGGTGATGGAGAAGGACAAGCTGGCGCTGCTTCAAGATCTGCTAATTGTTGAGAGTCCGGACAGTAGTATCATTTTCTGCCGTACGCAGGAGCATGTGGATCAATTATTCAAAGAAATGGCTGATCTCGGCTATCCATGTGATCGTATTCATGGTGGTATGGAGCAGGAAGAGCGATTCGAGGTGATGAATGCGTTCCGAAGGGGACAATTCCGCTACCTGATTGCGACAGATGTAGCCGCCAGGGGGATCGATATCACGAATATTACACATGTCATTAACTACGATATTCCGCTTGAGAAGGAAAGCTATGTACATCGCACGGGAAGAACGGGACGGGCAGGCAAGACGGGTAAAGCAATTACCCTCGTCACGCCTAACGATGCCAAGCGATTGGCCGATATTGAAGCGTATATTGGATTTGCGATACCGAAAGTGAAGGCCCCCTCCGAAGAGGCAGTTGATCGCCGTAGAGAAGATTTCGAACAGAAAATAAATGTTGGACCTGAATTGAAAAAAGATAAACGCGAGCAATTAAACAAGCAGATTATGAAGCTTAACTTCAATGGCGGCAAGAAGAAAAAACTTAGAGCCGTAGACTTTGTCGGCACGATCGCTAAGCTTGACGGGGTATCCGCAGACGATATTGGGATCATTACGATTCTCGATCATGTGACGGATGTTGAGATTCTGAATGGCAAAGGACCGCTTGTGCTTGAAACCATGAAAAACACGACAGTAAAAGGCAAGCTGTTAAAGGTGCGTAGAGGCAATAAATAAAAGGGTGATTAGCATGAGCATAATTCGGATGGAAAATGTAACAAAGAAATATGAAGATACCCTGATTTTTCGTGATATTTATTTCCGGGTGAGCAAGGGGGAGCGGATTGGTCTGATCGGACGTAATGGTGCCGGTAAATCGACTGTTTTTAAGCTGATTCTGGGTAAAGAGGAACCTACTGCTGGAAAGGTGGAAGTAGACCCTCAGGTGAAGATGAGCTACTTCTCCCAATTCTCCGAAATGCAGGGACGGCTGTCTGTGCAGCAGGAATTGGAGCTCATCTTCGAGCAGGTTGCATGTATTGAACAAGAACTGAAGGAAGTCGGAGAAAAGCTGGGTCAAGTCATCGATGCAGACGAGATGAATGGGTTGCTAACACGGCAAGCAGAGCTTTTTGATCAAATGGAACATTTGGATGGCTGGAATGTAGCTGTCGAAATCAACACCGTTCTTACCAAGCTGGGATTCGATGACAGATCGAGGAATCAACCAGTGGATGAATTGTCCGGGGGTTGGAGGAATCGCGCTGCACTAGCCAAAATCTTAATTGAGCAGCCCGATGTTGTTTTGCTTGATGAGCCTACGAATTTCTTGGATTTAGAAGGTCTGGCCTGGCTGGAGCAGTGGCTGCACCGTTACAATGGGGCGATGATTCTAGTCTCGCATGATCGGCAATTTATAGACAGAGTCGTTACGCGAACGATTGAGATTGAGAACTATCATTTTCAAGAATACGAGGGTAATTATACCGATTACATCCGCAAAAAAAGGCTGCGCAAGAAAGAATTGGACCGGCAATTTGAATGGGAGGAAGAGCTGCTTATCATGGAGTCCGAAGCCATCGATAATCGCTCGCACAAGAAATCCTCGAAGGATCGAATCGCGCGCAAGCTGACGGATATGAAGAAACGGATTGAGCCGCATCCTGTGAACGTGCTTATTACCGATATTTATGATCAATTACGCTTTCCTGATAAGCTGTGTGAAGTGCGCCAAATTGGACAGAGGTATGATGATCGAACGATATTCCACAATATAAGCTTCGACATTCAGAAGGAAGATCGAATCGCGATCGTGGGCCCCAATGGAAGTGGGAAGTCGACACTGATTAAGGTGCTAACGGGACAGGAGAAACCGGATTCTGGTGAGGTTGTTTGGGAGCGAGGCGTCAGCTACGCTTACTTTAACCGGATGTGGGATGAGCTTGATCTGAAGGACACCGTTAGCCATGCGGTCAATATTTCGGGACTTGGTTTAAATGCGCCACGCAAAAAAGTGAACAAATTTCTAGCGATGCTCCAATTCTCAGAGATAGACCTAAGCAAAGTCATCGGTAATCTATCCGGAGGGCAGCAGGCCCGAGTTGCTCTAGCCAAGTGTCTTCTCTCGGGGGCTGCCGTTATTATATTGGACGAGCCGACCAACCACCTTGATCTGACAAGCATACAGGTCATGGAGCAAGCCTTAATCCATTTTCCAGGAGCTGTCGTTACGGTAAGCCATGATCGATTCTTCATAGACAAGATAGCGACCCAAATGCTCACCTTCGACCCTGATCTGGGAATAAGCGTACAGAACATCTAACCCGCGAATTCGTGTTTGTGGAACAAATCTTTCGTGAGATGAAACCGGCAATAGGCAATGATACATTTCGCCATACTTGTGATACGATTCTCCGCGTTGTCTGTAACGGCAAGATTTTATAACAAAGAGGAGTCGCTAAGACTCCTCTCAAATAAACTCTTACTATCTCTCATAAGCTTGTATTAAAGCTTTCATATCGATTTTATCCATTTGGAGCATGGCTTCCATGACATTTTTCGCTTTCCCGGCATCCTTGTCAGCCAGCAGCTCGCCCATTTTCGTGGGCACGATCTGCCACGACAGGCCGAATTTGTCCTTCAGCCAGCCGCACCGTCCGGGTTCCCCTCCGTCAGCAGTGAGTTTCTCCCACAAATCATCCACTTCTTCTTGCGTCCCGCAATTCACGAAAAACGAAACGGCCTCGTTAAACTTGAAATGGGGACCGGCGTTTAACGCCATGAACCTCTGGCCGTCCAACTCGAAAGTCGCGGACATCAACGTACCTTTCGGAAAAGGTGCTCCTTCCCCGTAACGGGTAACGTCCAACGTTTTCGCATTTTTGAAGACGGAGCTGTAGAAGGTAATGGCTTCTTCCGCGTTTTTATCGAACCACAAGAAGGGAGTAATTTTGTTTTGCATGATCTTTCATCTCCTAGTCATCCATAGATTTTTATGGAACTTTTCGATTCTTCCGATCCTTTAATGATGAAGCGCTCCGATACTTGTTTCAAACTTGTCAAGCGACTGGTTCATGCCGATGACGGCGTACTTGGACATTTGGCCCAGCGTCCAGTCGTGTTCAGTGATCGTCAGTTCCGTCCGGGTGTCACCCTGAGCTTTAAATTCCATGACGAATTTGATCTCTTTCGGAAAATCCGGGGGCATGCCCACCTGAGCGGGATCTATCGGGTTTCCGTCCGCATCGGACAGGCTCTGCGTAAATTCAAGGCGTTCAAAGGGCACAATCTTCGTATAGACGCCGGTGGAGTAGTAATCTTGCCCCCCTTGTTCTTGCGGCGCCCGCATGCAGAATACATATTTCCCGCCTTCGCGAAGATCGATTTCGCATCTCGGTGAGGTATAGTGCGCCGGCCCCCACCACAGCGGGACCAGCTTGGGATCAGTCCAGCCTTTCCATACCCACTCGACCGGGATATCGAAGACGCGGGTGATGACGAGGTCTTGCTTGTTAGAATTTAGGTTCATTAGGGTTCCTCCTGCTTATTTTGGGTCTCGGCGGTTTTTGCCATTTCTGCTTTCATGACGGCCTCGAATGTATCCAAGCGCCGACTCCATCGTTGTCTCATGCTCTTGGACCATTCCTCGAATTGAACCATTGCATCAGTGTCGATGCGATAGATGCGTTGCTGCGCCCTCTTTTTCACTTGGATCAAATTCGCCTCAAGCAGGATCTTCAAATGTTGGGAGATCGCCTGCGGACTGACCTGGAATTGTTCGTGGATCTGAGATGCGGAGAACTCTTCATGGTCAGCAAGCATCTCCAGAATACGGCGGCGTGTTGGATCAGCGAGCGCGGAAAATATATCATTAGGCATAAAGCTTTTTTCTTACCCCTCCTTCCTGCTTGCGGACGTTTCGTCGGTTCAATTCGTCATGTATGGAGAAATTATCCTTGAACCTATATTAAATCGTTTTCTTTATAAAGTAAATGCTTTAGTATAAATATTTCTGTGAATCTATATAATTTCTTTTTCGCCATCAAACTCACTTGCGCTGAAGTTTCGGGGACGAGTGACCTACCCCAAACCCATGCCGCTCAACACGCTTTAACAGGCTCCTACAAGTTCAATCACAATAGTCGTAGCAACATCTCGGAACATCGCTAACCAATGGGCGGTCACTTGAATAGGCTAATGTATGTAATTTTAGTCTAGGAAGGAATGATCCGATACTTATGGCTACTTATCAGCTTCCCGTTCAAGTGCAAACTCGTTTTCTCACTGCGCCAGGTGTGAAAATTCAATACCCTAATGTTGTAGGCCTCCCCTACCAAGCAGCAGAAGACTATATCAACCGCACCATTTACAAACAAGTGCACATCCTGCAGCAAGAGCAACAGAAAATTCAGACCGGCTCTAATATGGAGATGACCGGACAATATGAGATCAAGACCAATGAGCGCGGCATACTTAGCCTCCTTCTTAGTAACTACGGCTATTCGTATCCGATGGCGCACGGCAATACATTGGCCAAGTCGTTGACCTTCAACGTGAATACCGGCAAGCTATACCCCCTGAACGAGCTGTTCAAGCCTGGTTCAGACTATGTGAGGGTGTTGTCCGCCAATGTCGCGGTCCAGCTCAAGCAGAGAGATTTGCCGACGATTCAACCTTTTACGACCATCAACTCGAACCAGGATTACTACCTGGCAGACAAAGCACTCGTTATCTATTTCCAGTTGTATGAGATTACACCTTACTACGTGGGGATACCGATGTTCCCGATTCCTGTATATGACGTGCTGGACATAGCCGCAGATCCGGGACCACTCGCTACCTTGTCTTTGGATGTAGTCTAGAGAGGATGGGCGGATGGAGACAACCTCCGTCTGAGCGGAACTTTTGGACATAATATGGACATGTATCCCACCTATATATCGTTGACCGGTAAATCGCTTTCATGCTGCAGTAGCCCTGATATTAGGACGCCGGGCGTCTCCTCCAACGTCGGCGCAGGCGAGTTGATCTCGGCGCTGCGGGCGATTGTGGGGCGTTCGACCTCGACTGCTTGAAATACAACATCCAAGCGAAACAACAGCCCCTAGCTTTTAAAAAAGCGTAGGGGCTGTGTTTCGTTCTATTCTGTTACGAACGTGCATTATTTGATGAAACCAGCCGCTTTGATTAACGCCGTGTATGCTTCGTGCAGCTTGTTGCCTTCGAACTTAGTCATCAGTTCCTCGCGATATTTCGGCCAGTTTTTGCCCGATTTATCCTCTAATACCGCCTTGACTTGCATTTCCCGCTGTTTGGCCCGATACGTGCCCAAATCGAAGCCTTGTGGCGGAGTAAGGCTTGCTCCAATATAAGGAGCTATAGGAATTGCTGCAATCGCCTTCGTAATTTCACGATCGCGCTCTGTTTCCAAAGGATCTACAACAGTAAGTCCGAATGTCTTCGGAGTATTAGGTGTGAAGAAGTCCCAGATGGCCAGCCAGTCGCCTTTTTTGATAATGTCCTCTTGAATGGCTTCCGGTTTCAAAGTAATGGTGCTGCCGCTGCGTGTGTAATGCTTGTTCTCAAGACCGTAATGGGTCATAATGAAGCCTTCCTCGCTGGCCAGCCAATCCAATATTTCTGCAATCCGTTTCGCCTTTTCCGGTTGCTTATCAATGACCCCTTTTGGGAACAGGAACGGGCTGCCAGGAGCGACCCCGGATGCTATCGGTGTACTTCCGAACATAGTGAACGGCACCCAGTTCGCTTTCGGGAACAGCTGCTTCGTTTTGGTCTGTAAGCCTTGTGGATTCGAATCAAAAGCGAGTTCTTTCACCGTTCCATATATGACTCCGGATTTACCTTGCGCCGCCTTGTCGATGTGTTGCGGGTTTTTGTTCAATAACCAGTCTGGATCAACAAGTCCTTCACCGATTACTTTAATAATGTCGTTCAAAACGCCTTCAATTCGAGGGTCGGTTTGCCCATCAATAAATGTGTTGTTCTCAACGAAGGCAGCGCTTATGAGTCCATTTTTCTGAAACTCCGGCCAATCCAAGCCAAGAGTTGTGCCGCCGCCTGCTGTTGTGAACCCGTAGGTGTCATTTTTGCCATTGCCGTCGGGATCCTTTTTCGTAAATGCCCGCAGCACATTCAAATATTCATCATAGGTTTTGGGGATTTGAAGACCTAGCGTATCTAGCCAATCCTTACGAATATACCACGCGCGGTACACTTCTTTGTTGTAAGGAAGCGGAGCCCGCAAGAACTGATTAAACACCTGGTAGCCTTTCAGTGTGGGTTCGTCTACCCAGTACTTGAAATAGTTCGGCATCGCTTGTGGAGTTACGATATTCGTCATATCCCCGAGCAACCCGTCGAGTGCATATTTCTGTCCTCCGTCGCCGTTCACATCCCTCCACATATCGGGTGGATCATTGGCGGCAAGCTGGGCGTTCAGTTTATTCGTGTAATCGTTACTTGCTGCGTTGTAATCAACCTGGAGCTTAACATTGAATTTCTCTTCAATCTTCTTCAGCACAAAATCCTCATTAGCCGCTGGAAGCTTTGCATTCGCAGGACTATCGATCATGATTCGCAGTGTCAGTTGTTGTTTCGCTGGAGCGGTCGTCCCTGTCTTGGACTGGTCCGGGCTATTCGCCGGCGCCGCTGGTTCTTCCTTCGAGGAGCATGCGGCTAACAAACTCGCCGTCAGTACTACCGCCGAAATCGTTTTCAATGATCGTTTCATGTTACTTCAACCCCTTATTTGTTTTGTTCCTGGCTATTCGCCGATTGCAATGGATACGCCCTTATCGTACCGATGGAGCAACCTTTTGAATATAGGGCATTTTTACGGAGTGAACGTTTTTAAATAGGGAGAATAAAGAGCATCTTATATTTGGAATAGGCACGGAAAAAATGCACATCACACGACTTAGTGGATTGCCGCAAAAAAGTATCATCCAGTAAAAATCGTCCATCTACTTTATTCTTTAGAGATTATCGAATGCTGTTGACGAATACTCCTACCTTAGAAATAATAGAACTTACATGATTGAATGGGATTCACGTCCATTAGCAACGAAAGCGTTTTCGGAAACCTGTGAAAGGATGAGCATGATGAGAAGAAACTGGTTTTACCGCTTATTGGTTTCGTATTTACCCGTCTTTCTTACGGTTAGTGTGACTTTGATGCTCATTGCTTTCGTCAGCTTCCGGCAGCTATCAGAGCGATCAGCCTTGAAGTCGAACGAAGCGGTAGCTAATAACGCGCTTCAACTAATCGAGCAATCGCTTCGCAACATTGAGAATACGATGTATCCTTCCGTATCCATAGACAGTCGGATTATAGCTTATTATGCCGGAACGGACAAGTCGCTAGACTTGTATAGAGCCGCCACCGCACTAGGGGAGATGCAGCTCCGGCTTCCTCTTCTACATTCCGTTTATTTGTACATACCTGAGGAAGGAACCATACTCGGGCCGACCAACATTTCCATGTTGGACTCCTTCGCTGACAAGGCTTACATCGAAGAAAAAATGAAGTCCGATACCCGTTTTGATTGGGGGGACCGCAGAAGGCTGATCGCAGGTCCGTTCGTCACGAAGCAGACGGAAGTGGTATCCTTAACCAGAATTGTCGACTTTCGCACGAGAGGGCTAGTTGTCGCGAACATTGACATCGAAACTTTAAGAGAGCTTCTGATGAGCTCGACTGAAACAGCGACGGGATATCTGGAGCTTACAGATAAGAATGGCACTCTAATCGCTTCCACCCTGAATTCAGAGACTCTCACAGGGAAGCAAAATCGCAAAAAACTGGTTACCGCCAGTATGCCTTACACCGGTTGGAAAATCGAAGGCGGCATGCTGCAGCCAGGCATTTTCGGTTGGGTAGCCCCGATCATGTACGTCTCGATTTCGCTGTGCGTGCTGTGCATGCTGCTCGGACTCGTATGGATCGTATATGTCTCCCGTCGGCATTCCCGGCCGGTAGAATCGCTGTTCCGCCAGGTTGGCTCCATATCGTTAAAGAAATCATCTCCGCCGATGCCGCCAGATAAGCGGGATGAATTCCAAACGATAGGTTTGGCGCTTGACAGCTTATTGAATCTTTCCGACACATTGAGCAAGGAGAATGAAGAGAACAAAAAGTTCAAGAGTACTCATCATTTCAGGCAGCTTGCGGAAGGCCGCACAGAGTCGATTACCCGTGAGATGCGGAAGGAGGCCGAGCAGTCGGGGCTCCCGCTTGAATCGGGGCCGACCTTGGCAGCGATTGTGGAAATCGACCGGTTTTTAGCGTCTGTATGCCGCCACTACTCCGAATACGATAGGCAGTTATTGACTTACGCGCTTCAATCCGCTCTTCAAGAAACGATGTCCGCTGCCGGCGTCTCCGTCTGGCTGGATTGGCTGGCCGAGCATCAGCTTGGGCTTATTGCCGCCTATGGCGGTAAGAAGTCCGCCGAACTGGAAATAGAAGCAGCGCTCGACAGTTTCCGTATTTGGACAGAGCGGCATCTTCCATTTACGGTAACGATCGGTATAGGGATCTCAGTCGATCGAATCGATACCGTATCCAGATCATTCAAAACCGCAAGAGAAGCACTTGCTTATAAAGTGCCGCTCGGCTTGAATCGAGTCATCGCCTTCCGTCATTTGCCGGAGGATGGTCACCCGGAAATCGTACAAGAGCTCCAACGCATTAAGGAAATCAGCCGTTCCTTCCGGATGGGTGAGGCCGGATGGACAGGGGAATGGGCTTTGCTGCTGTCTTCGATCCGGAACGGAAAGTTCAGCGGCGAGCAAATCCGTCATATGCTCTTCATCCTGTTATTCCAGGTGCAACGCGAGATGATCGGGTTGCCTGACGAGCTGCAATCCGTATGGCTCAAGGAAAGCGCCCGATTGGAAGAGGCACTGAAGGAAGGCGAAACGTTGTCGGACATCGATGAAACGTTCACGTCTGTCCTGGAATCCGTCTGGGAACAGCTCTGCAAATGGCGAGAGTCTAAAAGCAACCGCAGTGTGCTGCAGGAGATCAAACGTTACATCGACGGACATTACTCGGATCCGAACCTGTCTCTGGTCATGCTGGCCAATGAGTTCCATATCAATCCTGCCTCAATCAGCAGACTGTTCAAAGAGGAATTTGGCGTGAAGTTCATCGATTATTTGAACAACGTTCGAATCGAGCAAGCGATACGCTTGATGCAATCTTCTGATATGTTAGTCCAGGATATCGCGGAGCAGGTCGGCTTCGTCCATAGCCAGACGTTTATCAAAATGTTCAAGAAAATTACCGGCTCTACGCCGGGATTATATCGTAAGGAAAAAACCGGAGGCGGCCTGACGGGGGAGCTTTAGAGAAGGATCATTATCGGTCATTCCGATGTACACTTGAATAACCAGGTGCTGTACATTCTCTGGTTGGTCACTTGCTGAGTATAGATCTATCACCTTGAGACATAAACAAGCTGACGCCGGTAGAGTACCGACGTCAGCTAAGCAACTAAGGCTTTTTCCGATGTATTTCTCCCTTACTCAAGCACAATTTCGCTGTTTTTGACTCCTCCACTTCTGCTTATTGTCGCCAGTTTGGATTATAGTGGCTCGCCGTTTACAGATAAGCCATTTTAGTACTGGTTATTTTGGCCATTTCATCCCTAAGGCACTAATTAGCCAACCTGACTATCCCCTATTTCCGCATTGTTAGCCGATTTTCCTCAGAACCATTCCAATAACCAGTAGTAAAATAGGCTATCCCAGAAATAACTGTCTTCTCCACACAAATAACCTATACTAGAAGTGGCTATCGGTCACCCGTTGGATAAATTTTTTGCGAATAATTGACGATTCCAAACATTGGTAAGTATAATCGGAATGTATTCCACCCATACCCATAAAGAGGTGTCCAATCCCGATGACGGAACAGTTGAAGCCTTACGACTTATTGTTGCCCCCGATTATTCCAGCCTTGGTAGGCAAGGAGATTAATGTGTATTTCGACAATCTGATATACGGTGATGCCAGGCGTTACGATTTCGTGGTTAAGACAAGCTTAGGCAAGCATGAGAACGAACGATGGACGGCTGTTCCGACTGAGACCGGTGATTACTCCTTATCGATAGAAGTATATGACGAGTATGGAGCCCAATTGTCAGCAGCGGATACGACGGTCCGTGTCGCAGATCAAGCCTCAAACGCCAATACTCACCGCAAAGTTATATTTATAGGCGATAGCACGACCGGCGCTGGACATTATACCGCTGAATTACTGCGTCTATTCGCAGGGGACTCTATGAATCTGGAGCTCGCTGGGACCAAAGGGGAAGGGCTCAATGCCCACGAGGGGCGCGGCGGATGGCGGTCGGATCAGTACTTTAATAGTGAGGAAAGTCCGTTTGTTGTTGATGGGCGGATGGATATTAAGCAGTATTTGCTCAAAAACGAGTATAGCGGGATCACCGACGTGTGCATTCATCTTGGTATAAACGATATATACCACGCGGAAACTCATGGAGGCATTCAACACATTATTGAGCAGAGATTCCCTATGCTGGATGAGATCATCGCCCAGTTCAAATCGTACGATTCGCACATTCGGATCGGGATGATGCCTTGTATCCCTCCTTCCCGCGATCAAGACAGCTTCGGAGCGAACTATGGGACCAATCAGAACCGTCGTACCTACAGACGCAAGCTGCAGCTATGGAATACCGAGATCCTTAGACGTTATGCGAACCGGCAAGCTGAAGGAATTGAGATCATTCCCATTTACGTGAATCTGGATACGGTTAACAATATGCCTGCCCATATGGTACCCGCCAATAGCCGCAGTTCGAGAACAATTCGGCGGCAAAATAATGGGGTTCATCCTCTGCCTGAAGGTTATTTCCAAATGGCCGATGTGATCTATTATTGGTTGAAGCAAGAAATGAACTGACAAAAAAGCCCGACTTGCGTTCTTACCGCATGGTCGGGCTTTCCCGTATTACTTCAAATAACTCTCAATATTCGCGATATGCTTCTTCATCGTACTCGCCTTATATCCCTTCAGCAGAGCCAGCATTCCTTTCACTACCACTTTACTTGGATCAGGCTTGTCGAATTCCGTCTCCAACACTTGCAGTGCAGATTCCAGCTCCTCTTGCTTCACAGGCTTTAACCCCAACGAATCGACCAGCTCACGGATAGCTCGAATATCATCGACAACCCCGCTGTTAATTTTAAACCCGCAGGTAGGATTCTCCGACATGAACTTTTGGATCTCATCCTGTTTCATGATCGGCTCTACTTTTTTGCTGATCATGCCATATACGACATCATCAAGTCGGTCTACCATGAAGCTCGCAACCTTCTTGGCATCCAACGTCATCTGTTCCTTGACTACATAGCCCATATAACCGGTAGTCATGGCGCTGAAGATGGTTGCGGCATCGAATGAGTAGGGTCCCGCTTCTTCCCCGTACAGCTCCAGGATGCATTTCTGATTCTCGACCAAGGAATAGGCCCGCAGGACGAATATAGACTGATGGATCTCCTCGTTGAACTCGAAGCGCTCCGTCATCAACAGCTTAATGAAATCACTATGCTCCACAAAATGGGAATAATTCAATGTGATTTGCCGGATCAGTTTGTCTCGGGGCGCTAACCCGCTATTCTCCATGATCGAACGGAAATCCTTCAACATCAAGTCAAAATGATGCTTACAGATCGAGACTAGCAGATCCTCCTTGGACTTGAAGTAGAAGTACAGCGATCCTTTGGCCATGCCGAGGGCATCGGCGATCTCCTGGATGGAGGTGCTCTGATACCCTTTGTCGGCAAAACATTTCAAAGCCACATCAATAATCTGTTGTTTCTTCTCAGTCAATGGTAACACCGCCGCTTCGGTTTAGGATTCGACCGTTTGCTTTCTGCGGAATTTGGCAAGAAATTCGTAGACAATCGGTACGATAATAAGGGTTAACAATGTGGAGCTAAGCAAGCCGCCGATAACGGTTACCCCTAGACCTTTTGAGATAATGCTGCCTCCCGTGCTCTCAAACCCAAGCGCTAGCGGCAGCAAAGCTCCGACTGTAGCTAGAGCCGTCATCAGAATAGGACGCAATCGGGTTCCTGCTGCCTCGATCAACGCATCTCGCGTACTGAGACCTTCGATCTCTTTGTGCCGCACACGATCCAACAACACGATGGCATTCGTAACGACGATCCCGATCAGCATCAGAGCTCCCATCATAGCGGAGGCGCTAAGCGTCTCGCCCGCAATCCACAAGCCCAGCAAGCCGCCAATAGCGGTGAAAGGCAAGGAGAACAGAATAGCGAATGGCGTGATAGCCCCGCCGAAGGTGATGACGAGCAGCAAGTATACGATCGCAACCGCTGCTGCCATAGCTAAGCCAAGCTGAGTGAACGTTTCTGTAATTTGTTCCGTAACGCCTCCGAAGTCTACTTTAACATTAGTCGGCAACGAAAGTGCTTTTATTTTATTTTGAGCCTCAGTAGAGGCCTTGCCTACGTCTTTTACCGTAATATTCGCGGTTACGTCTACATACAGCTTCCCGTCTTTATTCGTAATGGAGTTAGTCGATGTGCCCTTCTGAACCTTGACTACATCCTTCAAAGGAACTTGGATACCTAGTGGCGATTGGATGGTTGCATTCTCAATATCACTGATGCTGCCGTACTGCGCTTGATCGACGTTCACATATACTTTGTACGCTTTACCATCCACCTTCACCTCAGTCAATGGCGGGCGCGCTCGAACCGGACTAAGCTTCATCGCGATTTGGCCAGCCGACAAGCCTAACTGACTAAGCTTCTGTTGATCGGCTACCAGCGTGTACTGTTCATAGGTTTTGGAAAGGCTGGAGTCGATTTTCTCATAAGTCGGGTCATCCTTCAAAGCCTCTTGAATTTGATCGACCGCTTTCTTAATATCATCATGATTATCTCCGTACACGGACATACTAAGCTTGCTTCCGCCCAGACCGCCGCCTCCGAAGTCCATGAATGCCCAGTTTCCGGCCGGTTCTATCTTTTTCATCTCTTCTAGCAGGTTGTCTTTTTCTTTATCGAAGTCCTGGATATCATTCTCGTATTGCACATAAAAGAGTGCTGATTTGGACGGTCCCACACTGAACGGGTTCGTACCGCCCACGGAATACTGCAGGTGCGTTACCCCTTCACGATCCAATATCATTTTCTCCGCTGTCATAGCGGTCTGCTCGGAATCGCTTAACAAGCCGCCAGGCGCCGGGCTATACGTAACCATAGCATACTTCTGTTCTTCTTCGGGCAGGAAGCTGACTCCTACGACTTTGATTAGGCCTAAGCTGGCTACCAGAAGCACTATAGCAATCGAAAAGGTAACCAACTTGTGTCTCAAAGTCCAACTCAACATTCTCCGGTACCCTTTTCCTAATGCACCGACTTCATCATCGTTATGCTCATGCTTGACTTTCAACCCTTTGCGGAAAAAAGAATGCGTAAGCATCGGCACGATCGTGATGGCCACTAACAAAGAGGCAAGAAGCGCGAACACCATAGTCAATGCAAAAGGAATAAAGATTTGACCGATCGGGCCGCTAACGGTTGCCAAAGGCAGGAACACCGCAATCGTTACAAGCGTCGAGGACATAATCGGCAGGAACATCTCGCGAGTAGCATCAAGTATAAGGGCCTTCCCCTTCAGCTTCTCCGAGCGCATCGACATCCTGCGGTAGTTATTCTCGATAACAACAATCGAATCATCGACGACTCGACCAATGGCAACCGTCATGGCGCCTAGTGTCATCGTATTTAATGTAATATCCATCCACTTGAGGACAACTAAGGCTATCAACAAGGATAACGGGATGGAGACAACCGAGATAAGGGTAGTCCGAATATTTCGCAAGAAAATCAAGATAACGATAATGGCGAAAAGTGCTCCGAATAGAGCTTTACTTAACATCGTCTTGACGGACTCTTCAATCGGCTTCCCTTGGTCGAGCATGACGAGCATGTTCACACCAGGATGATCGGTTTTTAATTGGTCGGCTACCTTCTTTACTCCATTAACGACTGTAACGGTGTTAGCATCATTCGTCTTCGTAACGTTAATCCCGATCGAAGGACTGCCGTCCGTGCGGGAAATGGATTCCGGCTTCGCCACGAGCTTAACATCCGCAATCTCACTCAGCTTGACAGTCGAAATGCCTGTTGCTGCTTGTTGTCCTGCGGTTGGGGCCACAGTTGGAGGAGCTGTTGTTGCTTGTTGTTGCCCTCCAGGAGCAGCGGCACCCGTTGGAACTACCGGGATACTAATGTTTTTAAGGTCCTCTATAGTTGTGATATTGCCGTCCACTACAATGGTTTTCTCGGACTTCTCCATCTCGAACAGACCGAGCGGAATTTTCAAAGCTGAGCCTTGCACAATTCCTTTCACCATATCTTCACTAAGACCCAATGATGCCAGCTTAGCTTTGTTGAACGTCAGCTGCACTTCCTTAACCTGTTGACCGGCAATAGCTACCGTGCCTACACCCTCAATGCTTTCTAGCGCGCTTTTCACTTCATTGTTCACCAGTGTCGTAATTTCTTCCAGAGACTGGTTCTCACCTGATATGCTTAGGGAGACGACTGGGAATGCGTTGAAGTTAATGCGTGAGGTCTGCACCTCCTGGGCACCTTCCGGACGAACGAATCCGTTGATCGCTTCACGAAGCTCCGTCTCTGCTTTATCGAGGTCTTTGCTATATTCATAGTTGACAATGATGGAGGATACGTTCTCTGAGGAGGTTGAGGTTACTACATCTACCCCGTTCAAGTTCTTAATCCTTTGCTCGAGAGGGATCGTAATTTTGTCCGCTACTTCTTGAGGAGCCGCTCCAGGATACACAGTCGATACCGTCAAAATAGGGATCTCAATGTTCGGGATCGTCTCCTGCTTCATCGTAAGTCCAGAATAAAGACCCGCAACGGTAACGATTATCGTTAGGATCCATAATGCAAATTTGTTGTTCAAAGAAAAGTTAATAATTCCTTTCACAAACCCCACTCCTTTTTTCGAATACTGTTCGAATATATTCAAATATTAGTCGAACGACGTTCGAAAATCAATGGAGTTTTGTTTCCTAATGTAGCCATATTGTGTCTATTTCAATGTAGGAAGTCAATTCGTTAAAGTGCCAAGCGAGTGTCCACCAATCACATAGGGTTGTATCGAACCGTGTTCGACTTTATTTAATACATCATCGGCGCGATTCTTTCCAAACACCGCCCTGCAAGGCGAGTTCCGCTCTATAGCAGAGCCCCGACCACCACCATCTAGGCACCAATCCAAAAATAAGCACATGAGGCCCGCATAATTAACGGTCCATGCGCTTATAACAACCAACAAATGACTAGTGAAAAACTTTCGTGATCGCTTCTTGAATCCGTTCCCTTTGGAACGGTTTTACAACAAAATCTTTTGCTCCGTAAGTAATGGCGTCAAGAACCATGTCACGCTGACCCATAGCCGAGCACATGATGACTTTGGCAGTCGGATCTATCTTACGGATCAGCCGTAACGCCTCCACACCATCCATCTCAGGCATAGTAATGTCCATTGTAACCAGATCGGGCTTGTTCTTGGAATACTCATCTACCGCTTCTTTGCCGTTCTTGGCTTCCGCAACAACCTCGAACCCCAGCTCTTCTAGAATGGTTCTCATCATAAATCTCATAAAAGCTGTATCATCTACCACCAACACTCTGAGCATCTAGAAGCCCCCCGACTAATCCTTCTAGGTATAGTGTAGCAGCGGTTACTGAACAATTTCTTAACAACTATGATGGAGCTTCTCGAGGGGCAAATAAATCTGCATTTAATCGGTACTTAACGTTTATATCTAAGCAGATTCGGGTAATAAATGAGATAAGATTCAAGAAGCATCATTCAGGAGGAATATGACTATGTATACTAAGATCCTTATCCCGATTGATGGTTCAGAGCATGCTCGGCGTGCCTTGGATCACGCTATAAAACTGGCGGGAAACCTAGACAGCAATCCCCTTCTCACCATCATGCATGTAAAAGATATCCTGCCCTATCTGGAGCCTATCTCAGGCACGAATGTACTGGAGATGCAGGAGGACAGCGCACAGGAGCTGATCCAGCCTGCCGTGAGCCTAGTCGAGGAAGCCGGACTGGGCAGCTTCTGGCTTAGCGTACAAGGCGACCCGGCCCAGACGATCTGCAAAGCCGCCGCAGAAAGCGGCTACGATCTGATCATCATGGGAAGTCGAGGGTTAGGCCGCTTCACAGAAATGTTCCTGGGCAGCGTCAGCCACAAGGTCATTCAGTATGCTCCTTGTCCGGTGCTTGTGGTGAAGTGATCCGCAGCGCACCGATCCACACACACATCCTGCATATCCCATAGCTCTGCAGAATGAATAGGGCCGGCATAATATCCATCCGATACCTCGTCTGAATCTCGATCGCGATATGAATCGCAGCATACCCCAAGACAAGCAGCAACAATAGCGGGTACGTTGGCACATCACTATCCTTTTTTCTCTTGGCCAACAACAGCGATACCATAGCGATTAAGCCGAATACACTCATGAGCAAATACCCGATTCGCTCCCCTTGAATCATCAATCGTTGCAATTCAGGCCGATCCTGCTGCCACAAGCTCCACATATAAGCGGAGTCTTCATCCCCCCACATGATCTTCAGCTTGCGCACAAGCAGCTCGACAAGCTGCGGCTTGTTCTCCAGCCGCTCCATCAACAAGCGCCGGGTCGCCTCATTCCGCTCTTCTCCCGAAGGATACTGCGTTACATACATGTTATCTTCGAGCGACCAGCCCCCATTCGTCACAGGGTTCACCCCAACCATAAACTTATAATACGGTTCCGAGTTAGCCAGCGGATAAGGTGTCACACCTGAAGCCTGCAGGGACAGACTCGCCGCTTGTTGGACTATCAAGTACACAACTGCCACACCGATCGCCTTAACCAATGTCTTCCATGGAGGAATAGCAATAGCACCCTCGCGACGCGGCAACAGTCCGTACAAGACTACGAAGGCCAAATAAGCGGCTACAAAAGCACTCCCGAGCGGCCTCATCAGATTCCCTGCTCCGAAGCAAAGACCAATAAGCACCCAACGGTACCAACTAGCTTCCCTTTGATCTCGAACCGCCAAATACAAGCCAAGGAAAAAGAAAAAGGTAGAGATATGCTGATTGGTCAACACCGAACACATCATGATCTGCGGTACGTAAAGAGCGAACGCCAGAGCCGCCGCTCTACCGCTCCATTCCCCGTACAAACGAGCAGCCGTCGCATAAATAACAGCTGCTGTTGCCGTATTGAACAGGACGTTGAACACCTTCAGCACCATCAGGCTGTCCCCGAATAGCGATAAGAGCAAAGCTTCGTACATGGTGAAGCCAAGCTGATACACCCAACGTGTGAAATACTCCGATGTGCCAAAAGAGAAATCTCCTCGAACAGCGCTCTGCGCAGCCGAATACATATCTAGGAAATCAGATACCGGCTGTGTATCGACATACAGGATCCAGCCGAATCGCAAGCCTGCCGCGACCACCAGGACAGCCGCAATAGCCTGCGTTCTGGTTAAATATCGATTCACAGCATAACCGAGCACAATCATTACAATAGCAGCAAGCAGCAGTAACCCGGCTGTAGTCCAATTAGAGCCTGTCCAGGTCGCAGTATTCCTAAAGGATTGTAAAGTCATCCAAGCGAAAAAAATCACTCCCAAGAACACCAGGAGTCTTGTCATAGTTGCAGATATTGCCGTTCGCAATCTTAATCACCTCATACCCAAAGAATAGCCTACCGCTTCTCACAAGTACAGAAGCAATAGGCTATGCAGTTGTGCCGCGCTCTCATCGCCCAGACGGATAAGGTAAAGTCACGGTGAATAGAGCGCCCTCCCCGAGTTTACTCTCCACAGTTACGCTACCCTTGTGCATACTTACGATCTTGCAGACAATCGAGAGCCCTAATCCACTTCCGCTGTTGTATCTGGAACGATTCCTCGACTTATCCGCTTTGTAGAACCGTTCGAATATGTGCGGCTGGTCTTCTGCCGCAATACCTGCTCCTGTATCCCACACACGCACAACAACTTCATGTTCCTTCCCTCTCACATCTATTCCGATTGTTCCCCCGTTAGGCGTGAACTTAATACTATTATTGATCAAGTTAATCCACACTTGGCTGAGCAATTCCTCATCACCGGCAAACTCTGTCTCCTGGAAGGAGACATCCATCTCAATATTTTTCTCTACCCATTGCGGCTCACAAGCCAACACAATGTTGCGAATTTGTTTATCGATACGGAAGCGCTTCGGTTCAAAAGGATGATGCTGTGATTCCAGGGACGTCAGCTTCAATAAGTTCTCACTAAGCTTGGACAGCCTTCTGCTCTCCATCTCGATAATTCCCAGATAGCGGTCTCTGTCCTCCGGACTCACCTTTTCACTCTGCAGAGCGCGAGTAAACCCGCTGATGGACGTTAACGGGGACTGGATTTCGTGCGAGACATTGGAGATGAACTCCTGCCGCATACGTTCCATCTCATTCAGCTCCACGGCCATATCGTTCAAGCTCTCCGCAATGGCCCCGAACGGGCCGCGATAATGCAGACGCGGCTGCAGACTGACATTGAAGTCGCCTTTGGCCATTCGCTTCATCGCGTCGATAATCGCTTGCATCGGATTCATATGCTTCCGGTGCCTGGCCCCCATAATGGAAGCCAATAACGTCATCAATGTAAAGGATAATAGAATCGTTACCAACTGTTTGCCATAATCCTGAAATAAGCTGGGAGTGGCAGATTGCACGAACAGGGCATGCGGCTGTCCATTCAGGATAAAGGCTTGACCCGTTGTTGCTACCCCGGAGCGGAACGGATTATGACGCGGCAGCTTTCGGATCTCTCCCCCTGCCAGTACCAACTCCAACTCCTCTGGTGAAACATCAATCGACATGGACCCACCTCCGACCTCAGCCTCAGCCCCAGCCCCTGTCTCTATCGTATGCGTCGGTCCGAATGATTTGCGAGTACCCGCCTTATCGATCAGAACGATCAGATCGTCTCGAAGGTTAGCCACTTGCCGTACCGTCTCATCCGGATTGCCGCTGTGATCGGAGCTGTACAAAGTTGCTATCGTGCTGCCTCTAGCCATCATCTCATCCCAATGCCGAGGCTTGGTATAGTAATCATAGAAGAAGGAAGTGATCAGGAACGCAAGGGTCCAGACGAAAGAGACCATCATAATAACTTGAACAATGCGAAGGGCAAAGTACCGTTTCTTCATCCCAGCACCTCAAGACGATATCCTAGACCGCGGATCGTACTGATGCGGAAGGAGCAGCGGTCTTCCGGGAAGCGTTCACGTAAGCGGTTGATATGAACATCAACCGTCCGTTCATTGCCTTCGAAGTCATAGCCCCATATTTGCTCGATAAGCTGCTCTCTGGAGATCGTTTTGCCGGGATAGCTGGCCAGCTTGAAAAGAAGCTCGAACTCCTTGAGCGGCAGCGTCAAATTCCGACCCTCGAGTATGACCTCATACGTTTTTCGGTTCAACTCCAGCTCCCCAGCTTGGACAATCTGCGAGGTTGCAATTTTATAACGCTTCAGCAAAGCCTTGACCCTGACAACGAGCTCAAGCGGCTCGAATGGCTTCACCAGGTAATCATCAGCACCCAGCTCGAATCCTTTGATCTTCTGCTGCGTTTCTCCAATCGCTGTAAGCATGAGCACCGGCAGATCATAATGCTCACGCAGCTCCTTGCATACTTGCCAACCATCCATATTCGGCATCATGATATCCAGAATGACCATATCTGGTGCGGATGTATCCAGCATGGCCAGCGCTTCTATCCCATCACAAGCTTCGATTACCTCAAAGCCTTCTTTGCTTAAGAATACCCGAACGAGCTCGCGAATATGAGGATCATCATCAACTAGCAACAGTCTGGTCATATACGTGCTCCCTTTCCAATTTCGATGCGGTGCTCCGTATCCTGTCTCATCCGCAGCTGTTGGTCTGCGAATTCCCGGTATAACGAATGCGTGTCATAAAGCTCGGCATGTGTTCCTTTTCCGGTTAGTTTGCCTTTTTCAATGAAAAGGATCTGATGAGCATCGACCACAGTAGATAAACGGTGTGCGATAACAAGAGTGGTCCTGCCTTTCATCAGATTATGAAAAGCTTGCTGCACAACGATCTCCGATTTACTATCGAGACTGGATGTAGCCTCGTCCAGCATAAGAATACTAGGATCCCGCAGCAAAGCTCTCGCAATGGCGATTCGCTGCCGTTGACCGCCAGAGAGCTTAATCCCCCGTTCTCCCACTTGGGTCTCATACTTCTCCGGCAGCTCTTCAATGAACATATCGGCATAAGCCATAACAGCCGCTTCCTTAAGTTCCTCATCCGATACCGTTCTTCCCGTCCCGTAGCAAATGTTGCTGCGGATGGAACCGGAGATAAGCGGACTCTCTTGCGATACGTACCCGATGCGGCCCCGCCAGGATTCTAGTGAATAATCCTGGATGGGGTCTGCGCCCAATCGGATTTCCCCAGCATCCGGCTCATAATAGCGCTCTAGCAACGAGAATAGGGTCGTTTTGCCGCCGCCGCTCGGACCAACAATCGCCGTAACTTTGCCTGGTTCCAGGCTGAAGGAAATGTCTTCGAGTATCGTCTCTCCTTCCTTCGCATAAGAGAACGAGACATGATCGATTACAATAGGCTGATCTACCTTCACCAGCTCTCGCCCTGCCTTAGGCTCTTCCTCTTCGGAATGAAGAATCGTAATCATCCGTTCCGTTGCGCCTCTGGCTTTTTGCAGTTGAGTGAAAAATTGCGTGATTTGAGTCATAGGGAACATGATTTGAAGCAAATATAGAATAAACGCAACCAGATCTCCAGCCGTTAAAGCACCACTCGATACTCGCAAGCCGCCATAACCAATAATCAGCACCAGGAGCAGCATCATAACTGTAGACATGATCGGAGCGATCATGGCCGCTACTTTGCCTTCCTTGAGCCCGAATTGGAACAAATTCCGGATTCCGGTAATTCCTCGTTCGTACTCGACCGCTTCTGCATTCGAGGATTTCACCAGGCGAATCTCCGAGACGACTTGGGTCAGCACGTTGGTAAACCGCGCTGTCTCATCCTGCACACCTTTGGAGATCTTGAACATTTGCCGACCAAGCGGCACTAACGCCGCCACAGCAAGCGGGACGGCCGTCAACATGGTCAGCGTCATTTTCCAATCCAATATAAGCAACAAAGTTACGGAGCCTATTATCGCTACAATCCCTGTAATGAAGTTCGACAGATGTTCGCTGATAAACCCTTTTACAAGACCTGTATCATTCGTGACCCGACTGATCGTTTCCCCTGTCTCCTGATTATCATAATAGGGGATTCGCAGCACAAGCAGCTTCTTCCACAGACGTTCCCTAAGCTTGGCTACAACATGCTGCCCTGCTCGATTGAACAAGTATATCGATACTCCAGATGCCAAGGCTTGAATAAGAAAAGCACCGGCCAACAGGGCTATTTGCCCTCCACTGATAGTAGAAAGCGAGAAGCCGTCAACCAGATTCTTAGTAAACAAAGGCACGACTAAACTTACTAAAGTAGTAGCCATGCTGAACGTAAGCGCAATGGCGATTAGTTTCTTGGGTGGATTGGTCTGTTTGATTAATTGATAGAACTGCTTCCAGCCTGCCCCTTGAGGTTGTTCTTGCACCCTGCTCTCCCCCCTCTATTGATTCCATATTAACATGTGCATGGTTACCTTCTTTAACACCTTACGAGATTTACTAGTGTGCCGTTTCAATAACTATAATTGTTCAATATGAACCGAATATAAACAACGGCAGGAGATCGACATATGAATGCGGAATACTAAAACAAGCAGCACCTTTCAGGCACACGAATTTGAAGAAAAGAGAAGAGAAGAGAGGATGAAGTTGATGAAAGACAAGCTAAAAGGATTATTGGTCGGATTGGCGCTCGGCACCATGATGACCGGAACGCTTACTTATGCCACAACGAGCACGGACATCGGGGTTTATTTTCGCGAGCTGAAGTACATGTTTGACGGAGTGGAGAAGCAGCCTGCCGCCGAGCAGCAAGGTTTTATTTACAACGATACCACTTATGTCCCCCTTCGCTTCGTAGCGGAGACTTTGGGTAAAGAAGTGGGCTTCGACAATGAGACAGGCACGGTCTGGATCGGTAAAAATTATGGCGGAGCAGGCTTAAGCACCGTTGCCACATATAAGGGCGGTGTTATTACGAAAATCGAGCTCGATACGTACATAAGCTCAGTAACCTTCTATAATCCGCAAGCTGCCTCGTCTGTTAATAATCCGAGCTTCAAGCAGGAGATGCTGCGTCAGCTAATTGGCTTGAAAGTATTATCAGCCCGAGCAGATGATGCCGCTGTGAAGCAAGCCGAAGCAGCCATAGCGAATGAGATGACTCAAATTATACAATACTTCGGTTCTTCTTCTGCTCTTGGGGCTGCTCTCAAGCCTTTGAACTTAACTGAACTGGACTTGAAGCGCTACATTCAGCTTCGTGCCCAATCCCAACAAGCGGTTCAACTGCTAATAGATGACACCGCTCTGCAAGCGGAATACGATCGTCAGCGTAATGCGGACTCCGCAGCGTTCGTCACTGCAACCGTTCGCCACATCCTTATCTCTACAGCCGATCCTAACACGGGACAAGTTCTACGTACCGAGGAGGAGGCACTCGCCAAAGCTAAAGGATTGCGCGATGAGCTCCTGAAAGGCGCCAGCTTCGATGAGTTGGCTAAGGCGAACTCCGATGATGAAGGCTCCAAGAACAATGGCGGCCGATACTCGAATGCCGCTATCAGCGGTTATGTTGCTGCGTTCAAGAAGGCGGCGGCAGAGCTTCCGCTCAAGCAGCTTAGCGAGCCGGTCAAGACTGAGTTCGGCTATCACCTTATTGAGGTGGAAGCCCGTTCCACACAGTCACTTGAACAAGTCAAAGCCCAATTGAAACAATCGCTCGCAAGCGCAACCTATCAGCAGTTTTTTGCCAAAGAGGTGCCTTTACTCATCGAGTCGAATACGCTCACTTCCACTTCCGCTGAATCCGGAACAACTGTACAACCATAAGCTATTTCATTGCAACATTTTGGAACATAAGGTCGTCCTTAAAGTAGGTTAACTACTGTCAGGGCGGCCTTTTCTATTAAACTGCCAACCTGTCCCTTTTGACACAGCCCCACTCAAAGGAGCATAATAGAGTCTGAATGTGGTTTTACACAATATTAATAATGACCACCTTATTAGTAAAGAAGGCGTTGATATATATGCGATCATGGTTAACATCTGAGCGGTTGCTGCATTTCCGACCCTTTATGTTCTTCACCGTTATGCTGCTGCTCAAAAGCTACTTGGCGTGGATGATTCTATTCGACAATGGCCCTTCGTGGACAACTCTATTGAAGGAGCTGCCGCTGATCTGGATCGTGTTCTGTTTCATAGAATGGTTCGCCACCAAACGTAAATTAGCGGTCTATTTATGGGTGAATCTATTCATTACCGTCCTGCTATTCACAATCATTATGTATTTCAAATATTACGGCGTTATTGCCACTTACCATTCCCTGAAACAAGTCAATCAAGTGACAGCGGTTCAGAAAAGCGTATTTAAACTGGTAGATCCTTACTATTTGCCGGTCTTCATGGATATTGTGCTGTTCTTTGTGTTCATGTTCCGCAAGGAAAGCAAGCTGGTTTGGCACAAAATTAGTACGGTGCGAATCAAGAAAAGCGCAGTGGCGCTCCTGTTCTCAGCCTCTGTACTTTTGCTCCTGTTGGATGTATTGCCTCACCGTGCTAGTCTGAATGAACATGTAAAAGCGGAGCAAATGGGCATTCTCAACTATGAAATGTACACTTTGTTCGCCAAAGATAAAGTGGAGCTGGTCGACTCGTCGCAGGTGAATCAGAGCCGAATTAATGAGTTGAAGAAAATAACACCCGTAACCAACCCAACCTATTGGAAGGCTGCGGAAGACCGGAATCTGATTATTATCCAAATGGAGTCCTTCCAGGATTTCTTGATTAACTATAAAGTAAACGGCAAAGAAGTCACACCCGTTATGAATCAGTTGGCCAATGGCAATTTCTACTTCCCTAACTACTATCAACAAGCGGGCCAAGGCAACACGTCGGACGCCGAATTCCTTACGAATACTTCCTTTTACATTCCTCCTCGCGGAGCGGCTTCCCAACAATATGCAGGTAAAGTTCTTCCTAGCTTGCCTCGCTTGTTGGAAGAGAAGGGTTATTCGACATCTACCTTTCACACCAATGTGGTAGAATTCTGGAATCGAGGAGAGCTATATCAGGCTATTGGGTTCCAAAAGTATTACGATCAATCCTACTTCGGTACGGATGACCCTATAGCGTTCGGCTCTTCCGACGAAATCTTGTACAAAAAGACGGCAGATGAATTGCTTAAGAAACAGCAGAGCGGCCAACCCTTTTATGCGCATGTAATCTCGATGTCCGCACACCATCCCTTCACTCTGCCAGAGGGGAAGGAGAGATTCACGGTTCCGGAACGTTTCCAGAATACACTCGTTGGCGACTATCTCGTCTCGCAGAACTACGCAGACTATGCTCTGGGCCAGTTCATCGAGCGCTTGAAGAAGGATGGAATCTGGGACAACAGTCTGATCGTCCTGTATGGTGATCATCGCGGGATTCCAATGAATTCACTCGATCAGGAAGAGAAGAAATTAATGGTCGAGATCTTTGGTAAAGAATATAATTATACCGATATGGTTAATGTGCCTATGATTGTCGCTGCTCCTGGAATCACACATCCGCAGGAGTTCCAACAAATCGGCGGACAAGTAGACAATATGCCTACGATTGCTAATCTTATGGGCTTATCCTTGGACGACCACATTCATTTCGGACAAGATTTGCTGAACAACACTCGCAATTTATTACCGCAGCGTTATTATTTGCCTTCTGGCTCATTCATGAGCGACAGCTCACTGTTCCTCTCAGGGAGCGGGTTCGCGGATGGTACGCAATTCCCTTTGACCAATAGGGAAGGCGCTGCAGCGACAGAAGAGGAATTCGAACGAGCGCTCAAGCTGCTGAACATCTCAGATACGTATGTTCTCCAGCTCCCGGATCGCGAGGAAGAATAGATAGCCCATGCTTCCGCTAGCTGAAGCATGCCCAATAAGCGTTCTGCCTACTCAGGCGGAACGCTTTTACTTGTGCTTGCATGGTATAAGGACGCTGTCGAGACTAGGATCCAAGCTCATCGAATTGCACGTTCAGCAAGAACCTTAATTGCCTTTCACTTGCGCTTGCAGGGATGGCTCGGAACAATCCATTCCTCGCGGAGCACAACAGCTTCGATTCCAGCTGCGCCACTCGCCCGATCGACCAAGAGGAATTCACAATCTTGCGAGTACACGGGATGCGCAGTCGCTCGAATTGACGGAAGAGTGCGATAGCCGCACTTAATCCAGCAATACCTCCGCCGATAATGAGGAATCGTTTATTGGCCATGACTGTCACCCTCTCCCGCCCTTTCTATTCGACTTTGGATGAAGAGCCTCTTGGATCAGATTCATGTAGGGTAGATGTAGACGAATTCGACATCTAACCCGGAAAACAGGCTGTTTAATGATCTAGATGTCGAAGATTTATACATCTAAACACTCAAACTCTTCAAAATGCATCCTAATAGGCTTAAAACCCGTCGAAATGGGCCTTAGATGTCGAAATTTTGTACATCTAGACGCGAAAACTCACCGAAATAGCCTATCTGTGTATAAATCATCGACATCTACTTTAATCCGCTAAAGAAATTCTAATATTTATTAGACCCTATCACGATTAAAAGGGCAACCCCCTCGAATTATATACTTTGATATGTTAAAAGAACGCTGGAGATGATACTCCAGCGTTCCATTGGTGATTGAGTTCAATTTGCGTGTAGGAGAGCAAGAAGATGGGCTCTAAGCGCAACTGGCGACCGCTGACACTTTTGCGCTCCATCTTCCTGCCTTTTTGTTCGACTTTAACCGTGTTCTAGTGCATGACACTGGTAGAGAGCTGCTCCTCTTGTACATCGCCAGCCTTCCCTTGCGCACCTTCCGGTTTTTTGCCGCGCCGCAGCAGAAGACCTAGAACCGCACCTCCAATGGCGATGTAGATCATAATGTGGAAGGTATCCCGGAAGCCGTGAACCATTGCTTCGAGCACATCCACCTTCGCTCCGCCTGCTTGCATCTCAGCTACATTGTCCGCTGTCTGCGAGGTAAGGATCGTTACCAGCGTAGCTACGGCCAAGGAGTTGATGACCTGCTGCATCGCATTGGTCACCGAGGTTACTCGGCTCACCAGCTCGCGCGGCGTCTTACTGATCAGATGGGTATTCAACGGCATCATCATCATACCCATACCCGCTCCGCACATAATAAGCGGAAGCATGATGTCTTTGCCTGTCGTCATCATATCGACGTGCGAATATTGGTAAAGCGCGCCTGTGATCAGAGATAGCCCTGCTACTACGAGCCAACGCACCCCGATTTTGTCATACAACATTCCGGCAATCGGCATCATTAGCCCCGATGCGAGCGCCTGCGGCAGCAAGATTAATCCCGTATCAAAGGACCCGAACCCTCGCGCCTGTTGAAGAAATTGCGGCATAAGGAAGAGTGCACCGTATAACCCGAACTGAACAATCCATTGAACGACAATCCCGATTGAGAAATCCGGAGAACGGAATATTCTTAGCTCTAATAAAGGAGAGCGAGATCGCAGCTCCACAATAATGAAGGCGATGAGCGCAGCGGTACCTACACATAGACCGATGATCGTTTTGTCCGAGGACCAACCATGTGCCCCTTCACTAACCCCGTAAGACAAGGCTGCAAATGCCAGAGGCCCGAGGAACATTCCCGGGACGTCTATGCTTTTCACAGCATGCTTCTCTATCTTCGGGAGGCGTCGGAAGCCAATCATTAAACATATAATCCCGATGGGAATGTTAATCAGGAAGATCCAGCGCCAGGAATGAAATTCAACTAGCCAGCCGGATAACACCGGACCAATAGCAGGTGCGAACAGGATCGGAAGCCCCATCATCCCCATAACCGCTCCCACTTTGTGAGGCGGGCTTAGCCGGTAAATATAAGCCATTGCGACAGGCAGAACACAGCCTCCGCCCAAGCCTTGGATTACACGGAATACGATCAACCACTCCGCACTATTCGGTGTAGCACAAAGGATAGAGCCTAGGGTGAATAGCGTTACAGAGATAAGAAAAATCTTCTTGGCTCCGTATCGGTCCGATAACCATCCGGATAACGGGATTACAGCAGCTTGAGCTAGCATATACCCTGTGACTGTCCATTGCAGCGTAGGCAGATCCGCGTCGAAGTCATGCACCAAGCTCGACAAAGCTACGTTCATAGCGGTAGAATCCAACACAACCATGAACACGCCGGCGATAATCGCGATTAGTGGAACTAAGATTGATTTGATACTGAAATCAGGCTGTAGATTACCTGGATTACCTGGAATGGATGTAGAACTCATACAGTGATTTGCTCCCTCTATCTGATTAAATTTCGTTTTTATATCGATTCCGTCCTACATTACACCACAGAGCTCAAGCTTTTGCCGCCCGTGAACTGGCTGTTATACAGCTCGGCATAGAAGCCCTCTTGCTCAAGCAACTCCAGATGAGTGCCCTTCTCGATCACACTGCCATGATTCATAACAAGAATCAGATCGGCATCGCGAATGGTAGACAGCCTATGGGCGATCACGAAGCTGGTCCGGCCCTGCATTAGCTGCTGCATCGCTTTTTGGATGTACACTTCCGTACGCGTATCGACACTGCTGGTCGCTTCATCCAGAATGAGAATCGCCGGATCCGCCAGAATCGCTCGGGCAATCGTCAACAGTTGCTTCTGACCCTGGGAGATATTAGACGCTTCTTCATTCAGAATCGTATCATACCCATCCGGCAATGTGCGAATGAAGTGATCAGCGTGTGCTGCAACTGCAGCCTGCACAATTTCTTCCTCGGTCGCGCCTTCGCGCCCGTAACCGATGTTATCGCGGATCGTTCCATTGAACAGCCATGTATCCTGGAGAACCATCCCGAACAGGCTGTACAGGTTACGACGCTTCAAGTCCGTAATGTCCACACCGTCCACGGTAATGGACCCCCCATTCACTTCATAGAACCGCATAAGCAGGTTAATCAGGGTGGTTTTGCCTGCACCGGTTGGCCCAACGATTGCTATGGTCTGCCCCTTTTGCACATCAATGTTCATGTTCTCAATCAGGATCGCATCTTCTTTGTATCCGAACTTCACGCTTCGGAACTGTACATTCCCTTGCGGAGATGTAAGGACTTCAGCGTTCACTGCCTCCGGAACCTCCTCCTGCTCATCCAGCAGCTCGAATACCCGTTCAGCCGACGCAATGGTGGACTGGATTACATTGGCGATATTCGCCGTCTGAGCAATCGGCATCGAGAACTGTCTGGCATACTGGATAAAAGCCTGGATATCTCCAATCTGAATCGCTTGACGTGTAACCAGAAGCCCCCCAACCACGCAGATCATCACATACCCGATATTGTTCACGAACGAGATGAGCGGCATCATAATACCCGAGATGAACTGCGCCTTACGGCCGGATTCGTAGAGCTGGTCATTGATTCCGTTGAATTTGTCGATCGACTTCCGTTCATACCCGAATGCCTTCACAATCCGGTGTCCGGTATACATCTCCTCCACATGGCCGTTCAATTCTCCAAGATGCTTCTGTTGGCCCACGAAGTGCTGCTGCGAACGCTTCGCAACCCCTCTGACCACAACAAAGCTAAGCGGAATCGTCAGTACCAGAATGACGGTCAACAATGGACTGATCGTCAGCATCATCACAATGACACCTAATATAGTGACAACGGAAGTGATAAGCTGGGTCAAGCTTTGCTGCAGCGTACCGCTGATATTGTCGACGTCGTTGACGGCACGGCTCATAATCTCCCCATGAGTACGGGAATCGAAGAAGTTAAGCGGCATGCGCGTCAGCTTGTTGCTTACTTCCCGCCGCAGGTCATAGACGGTCTTCTGCGCTACACCAGCCATCAGATATTGCATGATATAACCGAATACGGCGCTCAGCAAGTACAGCCCTAACAGAATCAGTACAATTTGGAGGATGTAATCAAAATCAATACCGGCACCAGGCACTCCATTCATCTTGCCCATGATGCCTTCGAACAGCTTTGTGGTTGCATTTCCCATCAGCTTCGGACTGATAATCGAAAAGATTGTGCTCAATACGGCCGTTAATAGAACGGTAAGAAGACGAAATCGATAAGGCCTTAAATATCCAACGAGTCTGCGGAAAGTACCCTTGAAGTCCTTTGCCTTCTGCGGGGGCATGCCCATTCCCATCCCGGGAGGGCCTCCGCCAGGACCTCTCCATCCTCCTCCACCTCCGCCTGGACTCGTACCTGGGGCCGAATGTCCGCCAGAAGCTGATCCTCTTTGTGCCTGACTCATGCGATCTCCTCCTCAGACAGCTGGGAATATACGATCTCCCGATATACTTCACAGAACTCCATAAGCTCACTGTGTGTTCCGATCCCTGCGATCTTGCCGTCATCCAGCACGACAATGCGATCGGCATCCATAACTGTACTAACCCGTTGGGCGACAATAAGCACGGTAGAATCTTCAATTTCAGACTTTAGTGCTGCCCGCAGTTGAGCGTCTGTCTTGAAATCTAGTGCCGAGAAGCTATCGTCAAATATATAAATTTCCGGCTTCCTTACCAACGCTCTAGCAATGGACAAACGCTGCTTCTGTCCGCCGGATACGTTTTTTCCCCCTTGTGCCAAGACGGAGTCGAAGCCTTCCTTCATTCCGCTAATGAATTCCGTAGCCTGCGCTACCTTCGCCGCATGACGGATCTCTTCATCGGTTGCAGCTTCTTTCCCATAACGGATATTCTCGGCCACCGTACCCGTGAACAACACCGCCTTCTGCGGGACAAAACCGATCTTCGATCGCAGATGCTCCTGTGACATCTCGCGAACATCAACATCGTCTATGAACAAGCCCCCGGCGTTCATATCATAGAATCGCGGTATCAAGCTGACGAGTGTCGATTTGCCCGAACCCGTACCCCCGATAATTGCCGTGATCTCTCCCGGACCAGCCTCGAAGGATATGCCATCCACAGCAGGCGCTTCCGCACCGGGATAGCTGAAGGTCACATTCTCGAACCGAACGTAGCCGCGTTTGTGCTCGGATGAACGTTTCACATGCTCCGCATCCTTAATCTCCGGCTTCATCTCCAACACCTCATTGATTCGCACAGCAGATGCGGATGCGCGCGGCACCATAACGAACATCATCGATACCATGATGAGAGAGAACATAATCTGCATTGCATATTGAATAAAGGCCATCAGATCACCGACCTGCATCCCTCCGCCTTCAATGCGCAGCCCACCGAACCAGATAATAGCAATGGAGGAGAAATTCAGAATCAAGATCATAGCAGGCATCATGGCTGCCATAATCTGATTAGCCCGGATTGCCGTATTGGTCAGATCCGCGTTCGCTTCATCGAAGCGTTTCTTCTCATAGTCCACTCGATTGAAGGAACGAATGACACGAATACCCGTCAACGATTCACGCAGCACCAGATTCAGCTTATCGAGCTTGCTCTGCATCACCTTGAAGAGAGGAATCCCCTTCCAGGCAATCCCGAATATCGTCGCGACCAGAATCGGAATTATGCCCACGATAACCAGAGACAGCTTAGCGTCCTTCGATACCGCCATAATAATCCCGCCGATACACATCATGGGCGCCATTACCATCATCCGCAGCATCATAATGAGTACCTGCTGGACTTGCGTGACATCGTTGGTCGTTCTGGTGATTAGCGACGCAGTGCCAATCTTGTCAAATTCCTGCAAGGAGAAGTTCTCTACATGAGCGAACAGCTTGCCTCGAATGATCCGCCCCAACCCTGCCGAAATAATCGCAGACAAGTGACTCGCCCAGATCGTGAACACCACCCCAGCGGCCGCTACGAGCAGCATGAATCCTCCAATCTTCAGAATGTACGCAGTATCCCCATCCACAATCCCGATATCCACGATATCCGCCATCAAGGTAGGGAGATATAATTCGGATAAAGATTGCAGCAGGACGAGAAACAACACACCTGCAATGAGTCCTTTATAAGGCTTTAACAATCGGAATAGCTTTAGCACCCTTTCCACTCCTTTCGATCGTTCAGCTTTTCGTCTGTGTTCAAAGATACACTAGTTTTTTAAACTGAATATTAACTAGCCGTTAGCCTTTTGTCACAGACCCTAAGTGATACCAAAATTAAACTTAATCATTTTCTCCAGAATCAGTAAAATGAAGTTAAGATGGCCCCTATGCAAAGGAGAGTAAAATATGAATCAACAGCAAAGCTCGATAACAGCGGACGTGGTCGTAATTGGCGGCGGACCGGCAGGAATTAATGCAGCAATCGCATCAGGACGCGGAGGTGCCAGGACAGTGTTAGTGGAACGTTACGGCTTCCTGGGCGGAATGTCTACAGCAGCGTTAGTCTATCCGTGGATGACCTTCCACACATCCGATGGCAAGCAAGTGATTCGAGGAATTGCTCAGGAAATCATTGATCGCTTGATGGCCGTTAACGCCTCGCCAGGGCATGTCCGAGATACAGTCGGTTTCACCTCAACGATTACACCATACAATCCGGAAGTATATAAAGTGTTGGCTATGAAAATGCTGAGGGAAGCTGGTGTAACGCTCCTGCTGCACAGCTTCGTAGATCACGTGTCCATGAATGAACGCGGTGATACGATTCAGTCGGTCCAGCTTACTTCCAAATCCGGCCGGATCGACCTGCAGGCCAAAGTGTTCATTGATACGAGCGGTGACGCCGATGTTGCCCATCTATCGGGTGCTCCCTGCCTCAAGGGCCGTGATGGAGATAGCGCTACTCAACCCATGACGATGAAGTTCAGAATGCGCGGCGTAGATTTGGTCAAAGTGAAGCAATATATGATCGATCACCCGGATGAATTTTATCGTAAAACTCCGCATGCGGAACTGCCCAATCTTCCTTTGTCGGGCATATGCGGATTTTTCAAGCATTGGAAAGAAGCGAATCTCCCGATCAATCGCGATCAAGTGCTATTCTTCACGGGGCCGAATGAGGATGAAGTGCTCGTTAATACGACACGTGTACAAGGACTCGACGGTACGAATGTGGTGGACTTAACGACCGCCGAAGAGCTTGGTCGAGAGCAGGTGCTGCTTGTGGCTGATTTCATGACTCGCAACCTTCCGGGGTTCGAGAAAGCTTCGATCTCTCAGGTTGGGGCACAAATCGGGGTTCGTGAATCCCGCCGGATCGACGGGCATTATGCCTTGACTAGCGAGGATGTGGTGGCCGGCACTCGCCAAGACGATGTCATCGCACGCAGCGGATATCCGATCGACATCCATGATCCTTCTGGCAAAGGCGTTACAGCTGCCTGGGTGCAAGGGGATGGCGCTTACGATATCCCTTACCGTTGCTTGTTAGCCAAGAAGGTGGTCAACCTGCTGGCTGGAGGTAGATGCATCTCGACAACACACGAAGCGCTAGCTACTACTCGTCTTACCCCAAGCTGTATGGCTACAGGTCAAGCGGCAGGCACTGCGGCAAGCATCGCCGTGCGCCACGGCATACTCCCGCATGCCATTGATATTAAGGAGCTGCAGTATGAGCTGCGACAGGGCAGCGCGGTGTTGGACTAATCCATTTCGTAGAAAAAGCAGCAATAGCGGAACCGCTTCTACCTGCGTTCCGCTATTGTTCCTATTCAGACTTACTCAGACCTATTCATCAAACGCCAAAACAGAATCCCGACTAATCAACGTTCCATTATTGCGTCCTTCACATATTTCTCTCATCGATCCTGGCTTGTCGAAGTTAAAGACGTGGATAGGCATATTGTAATCCCGCGCAAGAATAAAAGCGGACTGGTCCATCACCTTGAGATCGTTCTGCAGCACGTCGTTATAGTGCAGAGTTGCATATTTGCGCGCATTTTTGTCCTGCCTTGGGTCAGCGCTCAGCACTCCGTCCACTCCTTGCTTCGCTACGAGCAGAGCCTCGCAATTGACTTCAATGGCCCGCTGTACAGATGGATAGTCCGTAGTGACATAGGGCTGACCATTTCCCCCTGCAAATATAACAATGTACCCTTTCTCCAGATGATGTACAGCTCGCAAACGGATATACGGCTCGGCTACGGATGTGATCGGCAGAGCCGTCATGACTCGCACTTCCTTGGCGGTCTTGGCTTTGAGAACCCCTCTTAGCATGAGGCTGTTGACGACAGTGGCCAATGTCCCGATGTTATCCGCTTCCGCTCGTTCAATACCCCAGCCTTCTGCCATGTTCCCGCGAAAAATATTTCCCCCGCCTATAACAATCGATACCTCTACACCTAACTCAACGACAGACATGACTTCATTGGCAATGTGATCCAACCGTTCCGGCTCGAATCCGAACTCGCTTTTACCCGCTACGGCCCCTCCGCTTAGCTTGATCAACACTCTTGAGTACCTGTTCCCCATGTCTCATCCGCTCCTATAAGAAGTATTTGTGCATAAAAAAACACTAAAGCCAAAGAACGCTCTAGTGTCTCAGTGGAATGGGATATAGAAGACCATCTCGACGAAACAGGTTGTTCCTGGACTTCTTCATATCCCCATTCCTTTCCTTTAATGACATCCATTAATTGTAATATGCTCCAAAGAAAATTGCAATACACATCTCCTTGTGAGTGCTTTGAAATAACCAGGAATAGTTCTTGACTTCAAGATATGATAATGATTATCATTATTAAACAAGCAGGTGTTCAACTCAATCACTTAGTGTTCGGGGGAAATAATCATGGAACAACCGATGGATCTTTCGCTCCTTAAGCATTTTTTCCATATCTCGCTTACAGGCGAAGAAGATGCAGTCACCACAATTCCGGGTACGGATCTCCTCCGGAGAGAACAGATGGATGCCATCATTAGGCAGAGCGGGACTTTATTGAAGGCAACCGGCACGGAATTAGCTGCTTCATTCGTCGGGATGGCCTTCTTTGGTGTGTGCGCCAGCATCCAACTGATTCTTGCTACCCATAATCGATTCCTTGATCTGACTCTAGCGAATATGGAGTTCCAAATCGACATGCATGAAGACCATATCCACGGGTGCTTCAAGATACGCGAACTTAGATGGAAGGAGGCTCCAGAAGCAGCGCAGGATCGGGACGCTTGGGTTGCCGCTGAGCTTACAAGCTTCTATAGGAACGAAATCCGTCCAGTCGTGGAGATTGCTGCCGCAAGCGCAGGCGTGAAACCAGAGCTGATCTGGAGCCAATATGGCGCCAGAATGGCATATGCCTCGGACTATGTTGAAAGGATAGAGAAGCGCCCCGAGGTATTGGAACGATTCCGTCAAGATTACCAGACACTAGTTCGCGCAGTGCCAGCAGAGGTATTCGGCAGAAGGAAGAATCCATTCGAGCACAAACCGCGTTATATCGACAGTCCATATGAAGCCGGCAAGAAATTAATGATGCGTTCCTCCTGCTGCATGTATGATCGTCGTGAGAATGGTGAGAAATGTTACAATTGTCCGATGCTGCTGCCTGAAGAGAGGGAGACACGCAGACTTCGCATCGAAGCTGCCCGAGATAAACAGTCGGAGCATACGGCATAACAAGCAGTGTCCATTTGATTAGCGGTTGATTTTCACCCCAGATTCTCCATATGCACTCCGTTTCTGCCGCCCTGCTTGACTTTATACAACGATTGATCTGCCAATGAATACAGACGCTCGAAGGTATTGGTTTCTTCCGTCTGACAAGCGACCCCGATGCTGACCGTGAACCGGATGTTATCTTTGGACGACTGAACCACGGTCTGCTGAACTTCATCGCGGATGTATTCCGCTATCGCTAAGGCTTCTACCTCCCCTACATTTGACAGGGTAATGGCGAATTCCTCGCCTCCTATTCGTCCGAATATCCACGATTCCTCACGAATACGCTCGACTGCACCCACAAACGCTTGAATCGCCTTGTCTCCTGCCAGATGACCATACCGGTCATTAATTCGCTTGAAATGATCTATATCTACAACCAACAAACACAGCGGCAGGTTTTCTTCTAAAGATGCCCGTATCGTGTGCTCGGTTTTTTCTATGAACCCGTAACGGTTATAGATACCGGTTAATCCGTCCGTAACGGCTCTCCACCTCAGCTCCAACTCATTGCGCCTGATCTCTGTCATATCCGTCATGACGGACATAGAACCTGCATAAGTCTGGGTGCCATAGATGACTGGAATGATTTTGACCGCTATATACAAGGGCTCAGCCTCCGTGCCGAAACGAAGCTCAATCTCCCGCTCTTCCAAGCTGCTATGAGCAGCGATCCACGAATCAAGTCCCTTAACCGCTTGATCTAGCCGTTTTCCATTCAATGAATCATGTGATTCACCGCTTATTCGTTCCAGCATCACTCTGGCGGCCTGATTGCTATCCACGATCCGCGTATCCGCGTCTAGAACAACGATTCCTTCCTTCATTACGTCGAATAGTTTATTCCGTGCTATGGGAACGACCTCGAACAACTGATACTTGAACATCCCCCATAACAGCAGCAACGAAGAAGGGATGTACGTGATGGCTATTGAAGCTGAGTGGCCTGAAATCGGAAATATATGTAGAAAACGCAGTGTAGAAATGATTGTTGGAAAGGTTATTCCCAGAATGAGTACAATGATTTGTCTCCTCTGCAGCCCATTAGTGAATATCAAGGTTCTGAAAAGAACGACCATTGTAATTAAGAACAGCAAAGTTAAATAGGACAATACAAGCCCATTCAGGCCTGTCCGCTCAATGAGCAAGATTCCTTGTTCGCCCAGAGCTACTGATTTGCGCATCAAATGATGATAGGAATCCGTGAAAATCAGTCCCAACCCGATGGTCGGGAGCACACTCGTTCCTAGCACCCAGCTAGCCTTAATCCGCCTATCCAGCCCGGAAAGGGCCAAGGATAAGTACAGGATCATAACCGGTGAATAGAAGTAGGAGATCTGTTGCACATTGCGCCATAACAGCATGCTTTCCAAGGAAGAGCTCATGTACTCCATGTTGGAAGCGATCGAGGCATTAACCGTTAACAAGCTGAGCAGGAGAAAGAAGTAGCTGCCAGGCAACCGGCGGTATTTATACGCAAAGACGGCACTTGCGAACGCTAGCAACCCCGAGAATAAATAGGCCATCGAAATCATACTCTACCACCTCCTGTATGACCTATTCTATCAGCTTCAACTATGAATGGATACGGATTTGACTTTCCAGAGCTGACAGACTGATACTAAAATAAGCTGCCGAGACATCTCGACAGCTTACTTCGTTACAAGTTATGGAAGTACAACCAGAGCAGCGGATTTGGCTTTCAGCTTAATGGAGAAGCCTTCTGTTGTCGAAGTCACGTGCTCGGTGAATGCCAAGCGATTGTTAGAATCAAATCGGTATACTTCCCCTTTGCTTGTTGCTTGGAAGTCACCTGTCACATTAATGGAGCGCGCTGCATTGTCTTTATTGAACAAGAGCACATAGGTTTTGCCGTCCGCGCCAACGATTGTGTAAGCTCCAACTGCATCCGCAATGGCACTGATCGTCTGTACACTGTTCCCTTTAATCTGACTGCCTTTACCATCATAGTTCAGATACAGCTTGAAAGCATCTTCAAGTGCAGTACCTGCCGGCAGAGATCCGAAGCGTGTAGCAAGATCAACCCCTTCGCGTCCGAAGATAGCAAGCGCCTCTGCTTGAGCCAAGCCTACGCTGATTCCATTGCCGTTGCCGAAGTTGTATTCGGTAATGGCAAGCTTCATCCCAGGCATGATGTTGTTGATCATTTCCTTCATCCGAGGGATAAGACGGATCGGCTCCTGAATCCAGGATTCATCGATGAAATTCGGATCATAGAGCGATTTCAAGGCTTGGAAACGACGTTTTACCGTGTTCGGCCCTTCGTCTCCGGTTGGAACCCCATTTTCCTGAGAGTAGTAATGGATATCCAGATAATCCACCAATCTTACGCCGGTTGCTGCCTGATACGCTTTTATCTTCTGCAAATACCACTCCAGGAACGGTGTTCCGCCATGCGCAGCACGATCCGGTCCATTGGCGCAATTGTCTGCAGACGAATAGAAGTATGCGCACCAGCCCCATGAGGTAGGACCGAAGATACGAGCTTGACTGTCCTTAGCTTTGATCGCTGCTCCATAGAGCTCGGTGAAACCCCAGATTTCATCATAGGTTGGAGGATTCGGATGAACGTCGCGATGTGTGACATGCCAAATCTCCGGTTCGTTATCCAGTGCATAGTCATGAACCAAATTACCCGTGCGTGCTGCGATATGATCGATCCAACGCGTTACGAAATCAGGTCCGATCGGAATAGAGGTGTCTCTGGGATCATTATTCGTAACGAGACTGCCATCCGGGCGAACACCGCTGCCGGCATCCGGATAATCATTCGGAGAACTGGTTTGTTGGCCGTATTTGCTTTGCGCGAATCCATAAGCGACTTCGCGGGATTTGGGCGTCCAACCAATGGTCGGAATCGTCAACAGCACCTTGCCATTTTTGCTGAGCGTGTTATCTATGAACCGGTCCGACATCGTGCCTGCCGGATCCTGTTCGTAAGGGAAGTTCATGAAATACCAGTCGGATGCGCGATTGGCGGCATCAATCTCCCAGTTATACCGCGTTGTGTTGTTGCCGCCCCAGCGTTGAACAGGGAAAGGCAATTGTGATTGTGTGGTATGCATATCGTCAAAGTTAATCCCATATATATCCGGATTAATGGCGCGACGGTCTGCCTGCTTATCAACCTTTACTTCCAAGGAAGGCAGCTCCGGTTCTGGAAGCTGGCCAGCATATAGATTGCGCAGTAAGCTTACATCATCGATATATACTGCACCCTGGTTAGCTTCAGTAGCAGCCTGGAAGATCATGCCGTCGAATTTCTCGTCGTACAGACCCATATCCGCAAAATTGACTGTAATTCGCGTCCACTGCCCAGCTGGAATCACACCGCCAGGCACATACTGACTGAGATCAACAGCGCCTTGAGCGGTCGTTCCGTTGTAAGCATGCAGCATCAGCTTCTGGCCGCCGGTTGTCCCGCCGTGGATCCAGAACTCAATTCCGTAATATTCACCCACGACCCGCTTCACATCACCCGCGAACCATACTCCATCCCAGCCATCCGGTTCAAACTTCACAGCATGGGAGCCGGAGTGGGTCTGCTCGGTATTCGCCAGATCCTTGGAGTGCCAACTGTAATTGTTGAAGCCGCTCGCCAATCCATCCGTATATACGGCCTGTGCTTCAACCTCCGTCACTTGTACGTAAGCAACGGCTGTCCGAGATTTATAAGTAGCGGTTATTCGGGCAATCCCCGGAGCAACTGCAACAATCGCGCCTTGCTCTACTCGGGCAACCTCCGGTTTGTCAGATTGCCAAACCGCTGTATCTGTCACTACTTGAGTCGCACCAGTGGAGAGGAACGTCTCCGCTTCCAAGCTCTGACGCTCACTTGGCAGCAACACAAGCTGAGGACGATCCATCCTCACTTCCAACACCTCCGGCGGAGCCACATATTTACGCACCACTGCAATATCGTCCAGGTACAACGCTTCTTGCTGACCGCCAGTTGTACCTGCAATTAACAACCCATCAAACAGTTGACCTGGCAGATTCAGATCAGCAAGCATAAGCTCTACCTTCGCCCATGTGCCGGCTGGAATACCGCCTGGAATGAGGCTTCCAAGCGCAAGCTCTTTGACTGGCTGACCGCCTGCCATGAACACCAGCTTAGCTTGCTGTCCGCCCTTGTCGCCGCCATGCACCCAAAGCTGCAGCTTTTCGAATTCCTTTACCGTCAAGAGGCGGCCGCTATAGAAGTACAGACCATCATCATTGCGCGGTGCGAAGCGTATGGACTGCGATCCGGTATGAACCGTGTCTTGTTCGTCAACCGCATGCTGCGCCCAACTATAGTTGGTGAAGCCCTCCTGTACCTGATCGTCAAATACATACAGACCATCAATCTCCTCTATCGGGCCTGAGCTTCCGACTTTGGCAGTTACTCGAACGGGCAGTTGGGCAGTAAAGGATTCATATACGGCACGAACAACCGTCGCACCGCTCTTGACACCCTTCACCTGACCTGCTGCGGTTACCGTTGCAATGGTTTCATCGTTTGAACTCCATTGCAGCATCAAGCCTGAAGGCGGATCGATCACCGTTCCGTTGGCAAGCTGTGCCTTAAGTGTAGTCGCGCGGGTATTCCCTTCGCGAACGATCACTTCCGTCTCCTCGAAGACCAGACCGGTTATAGCCTGCTGTTGACCTTGCGGCTCACCCGTGCCAGTTCCAGTTCCAGTTCCAGTTCCAGTGCCTCCAGTGGTACCTGTAGCGCCGTGGAACTTCATGTCATCCAGGAATACAGACTCCTGTTCACCATCTCCCCACAGCCAAATCCCATCCAGAAGTCCTTGGATACCCGCGTCTTTCAGGTTAACCTTCACTTCCACCCATTTGCCAGCCGGAATCCCGCCTGTCACCAAGCTCTCCACTTGACGCTCGACAACGGTCTGCCCGCCAAGAGAGAACACCAGCTTAAGCTTCTGCCCGCCTGTACTGCCGCCGTGAATCCAGAAGCTGAAGCTCTCATAGTCATCAGCATTCATGATCCGATCTTTATAGAAATAAAGCGCCTTGCCGCCATCAGGATCGAGACGAATCGCCTGACTTCCCGAATGGACTTGAGCGGTTGATGCCTGATCTACGTCCGCCCAGCTATAGTTAACGAATTCACTCGATAGTGCATCCTCATATACCGATAATGAGCTTGCTTGCGCCGCAATGGCCGTTGACTTGCCAGGCATCCACCCATTCGGATACAACATGGTCAGTACCATCAATAGCACGGCTGTTACTCGAGCTTTATTACTCCTCTTTCCGTTACTCCAACCCATACTCCATCTCCTCCCGCATGCTCCCGTACACGTCTCGCGTGTACTGGATTCATCATACTTCCATATCTTGTCATACAGCCAGTTACAACGTGTCATTACTTTTGTCATAACCCGTCATTTCTCTTCGCAAGCCCCTGCCCTAACGCCTGGATCTGTGATAGTCTAAAGAAGAATTTTACAGCAAATGAGGGTTCAACCGATATGATAAGACTGCTAATTGCCGACGATCAGACTTTGTTAAGAGATGGATTGCAGACGATTCTGAATTTGGAAGATGATTTGAATGTGGTAAAAGTAGTGGGGAATGGGCTGGAAGCCTACGAAGCCGTGGGTGAGCTGCGTCCCAACGTTGTATTAATGGATATCAAGATGCCGATTCTAGACGGAATTGAGGGAATGAAGCGGATCAAGCGTGATTACCCCAGCACGATTGTCCTGATGCTGACCACCTTCGCGGAGGATAAGTTCATTGTCGATGCTATGGCCGGGGGAGCTGACGGCTTCTTGCTCAAAGACATGCCGGGTGACCGAATCATCCAGGTTGTTCGCGATGCGGTTGACGGCCATGTTATTCTCCCTGGGGCCATCGCTGCGAAGCTAGCTGCCCGGCTATCGGCATTCAACCCTGCTGCTGCGGACACCTTCGATGAGAAAGCATTAAAGCAAGCTCGTCTCACATTCACCGAGAGAGAACGCAAAATTATTATCCTCATGCTGGAAGGCCATACGAACAAACAAATCACCGGAACTATGTTCATGAGTGAGGGTACTGTGCGTAATTACATTAGCGTCATTTACAATAAAATAGGTACAAATGACAGACAGGAAGCGATTGCGCTGCTAAAGGAGCTGATCCTCAAGGATGCGAACTAAATCGGTTCTTGCTCTCCTGATCGCGTTGATCTTGGTTTCCGTTGGATCGTATGTGTTCCTTAATAAGAAGCAACCGAAAGACCCCGGTCATTCTATGGAAGCGGACACGGACCAGAATTACTTTCAAAGATCCGGATGGCTTGTCTATCAAGGCGATGCACCCGATGCAAACTCGGAGTGGAGAGCGTTCGACCGGTCAGCTAGAGCGGAGATGACGGATTACAAGGGGATCGTCTGGCTGCGTCTTACACTGCCCGCAGCCTTGCCTGGGAGGGATCCTTATTTGTTCCTGTTTGGTTTTCAGCAATTTGAAGCCTTTATCGATGGAAAAACGGTATACAGCTTCAATATAGATCGTTCATCTATCCATATTCATCCCACTATGAAAATCCATCAGCTTCCGTTGAAGGCAGAAGATGCCGGTAAACGGCTTGAAATCAGGATGAAGTGGAATAGCAATACTTTCCTTGGCATTTGGAATATCATAGGGACACGCTTTATATTTTTATTGGATGTATTGAAGTATGAATGGTCGACTCTTGTATACGTCACGCTATTCCTAGCCGCAGGACTCGCCTCCGCCTTATTGTTCCTTAGAAGAAAGCAGGATTTTATCTATTTATGGTTTGCTCTTCTGGCTTTGTCAGCGGGTATTGGCCTTATGTATAAGATGCTGCTTTTACAATGGCTGGTTGATTCGGATCCTATTTATTACTGGAAGGATTTGCTTCTCCCTTTTGGATTTTATGCGTTCGTCGGTTTCTACGGGGAAGCTCTAAGATTGAGCACACACCGGGTTTTCCGCTTGATGAAAACCGTAATACTTGCTTATACCGGTCTGACAGCAGTTGCAGGGTGGTATAACAATGATTTGTACTGGAAGCTTCTTGTTGACTATTTGCCCTATTGTTTCACTGCTGTGTTTGTTACGGTGAGCATCTACGTGTTCAAACGATTCCGCAAGAACCGGGACAGGGATACGCTCTGGTTACTCGGGGGTTACGCCTTACTGGTTTTTACCGTTGCTATCTACCTTATATTAAACCTGTCGCCATCCTTTGTGAGTTGGTTGGTATCTTTGTCCCCCCCTATAATGAACCATCTTGTCCAGCATGAGCTGCAAGGAGGATTGCTGCTGTTCATGCTCTGCCTGACCATGGTTCTTGTCCATCGCTTCTCGGATGTCTATAGACAAGTTGAACGCAATACTATAGAGCTGGCGACCAAGAACGAAGAGCTTGAACGGTTCCACCGCTCACTGGAAGACATCGTTGAGCTTAGAACAAAAGAACTGGAGGAAGCGAATCGATCGTTGGAGGCGTCCGTACGTGAGACCGCAGTGACACTAGCAGAAGTATCGGTACTGGAGGAGCGCAATCGGATCGCTCATGAGATTCACGATGTAGTTGGGCACACTTTGACCGCAGCCATCGTGCAGCTGGAAGCCTCGAAGAAGCTGGCTGGACGCGATCTTATGAAATCCGTGGAGAAGCTGGACATTATAAATGGCCTGGTGCGAAAAGGTCTGGACGATATTCGTCGATCGGTCCGATTGTTGAAGGATGAGGGGGAGACGTTCGATCTTCATGCAGCCCTGGACGATTTGATTCGGGATACAGAGCTTACAATGGGTGTAGAGATTGATGCGCATATTGAACCGCTTCCTCCTCTAGCTTGGCTGACGCAACGAGTTATTTACCATGCGCTTCAGGAGGGATTAACGAATGGGATCCGCCACGGGAATTGCAGCCTATTCACGTTCACATTGCGCCGGGAGGATCAGCGATTGCGTTTCTTGCTTATCAATGACGGCACCCCCTTCGGCTCGTCCAAGCCAGGCTTTGGCTTAACAACGATGATGGAGCGCATCCATTTGCTCGGAGGTACGGTCGAGGTAGGGGCTATTCGAGAAAGTACCGGCCCTGGCAAAGAGCCATCGGCCTCCGAATCAAGTGATGGAGCGGCCTCTTCCGAAGGCGAGATCGGTTGCCGCTTGGAGATTACGCTACCGGTGGTTGCCGCCTAGAGCAGGATTGAGCAACTCTAATTCTATGTAAAGTCATCGTTCCCTTCCCTTTTCCGAATTGTATTCGGTTAAAAAAAACCTGATTCGACCATCCTACTAATAAGGAGGTGAATCAGATCATGGCAAAAGACGTATTGTGCGAAGTCAATTCCTGCAAGTACTGGGCTCCAGGCAATAATTGCAGCGCATCCTCCATCTATGTAGTCAGCCACCGAGGCAAACAGGCGCATAATTCCGAGGAAACGGATTGCAAGACATTCGAACCCAAGATATAACGTTTACTTGAAAGAGCGGCTGCCCCACAGCTGCTCTTTCTTTTTTTGACCTCTATATAAACTAGTCTACCCATCAATGAGAATTATTATCACTCTTTTTTTCTGGCGATTAATTTTTCGTTACGATCTGCAACATTCTCCTAGAGACGTGCGTCATGAAGATTGGAAAAGATTACACATCCAACTAGGAGGATTGTTCATGCCATTCGTCAAGAAAACCGCTATGCTCGCTTTGTCCACCGCGCTCTTGCTCTCGATTGCGCCTTCCGCATTTGCAGCAGACGCAACTAGCGCCCAGTCTTCTGTTAGCAGTTCAGCAACAGGTCCAACTGCACCTGTGAAAGAGCCTTCCACCATAGCCGCGCCTACCGATTCATCAGAAGCGGTGGATGCCAAGATTAGCAAGGAAAGCGCTATTGAACTCGCTAAGAAAGCAATCTCCTTGCCCGACGGCTACACGTTGCAGGGCATCAACTTCAATTCTTCCTCCTATTTGAACGGAAGCGGGGCATGGAGCGTGCAATTCGAGAAACGCAATGAGAACCGTTCTTTCGGCAATATCAATGCCACTATCGATGCTGACACTGGCAAGCTCCTTAACTATTACAGCTACGAGAACGATCCGGATCGCATCCCTTCTTATCCACCCCGTGTGGACTTGCAAGCCGCCAAGCAGCTCGGATTAAGCTTGATCCAGAAGATGCATCCCGATCTCGCAGATTCTTTGCAATATAACTCGACATTCGAGGATAATTTCAAATCACCGCTTAACGGCCAGGTTCGCTACAGCATCCGCTACGATCGCACCGTGAACGGCATTCCATTCCCTCAGAATTTTGTGGAAGCCAGCTTTGACGGAGACGGTCGTTGGATTGGTTATGAGTATCAAATGAACACTAAAGTAACATTCGAGGACACGAAGGGTGTCTTGACACCAGAAGAAGCGTTCAAACAATATCGTACTGTCAGCAACCCATCCCTGCTCTACGTGGCTACTCGCCCTAACCGCAATGACACAGCCTTAAAGCCTGTGCTCAGCTATACGATGCCATTCAACCTGTTAGACGCCAAGACTGGCACCATGATCGATTATAACGGCAAGCCTGTCACTGATCGAACAACACCCGTTCCGTTAACCGATAAGCCTCTGGCCAACAAACCTTCCGCTAATCAGAATTTAAGCAAGGAGCAAGCGATAGCTATTGTAACGTCACAATTAGGTTTACCTGCTGGAGCGGTGCTTCAGAACGCTTCATACAACGAGAATGTGGACAGCAAATTCAGCAGCGGCGGCGGCTCCTCCTGGAATATGTCATGGCAAGTTCCGGCTGAGAAAGACAAGGAAGCCATCTACATTAGCGCCACTGTGAATAGCAAGACCGGCGAAATCATGAATTACTACCGTAACCAGCCTTACTATTACGATAAAGCACCAACTGCAACCGATAGCACGATCTCAATCGATACGACCGACAAAGCTAAGGAAGCGGCGATTGCTTTTATCAAGAAGGTTCTCCCGCATTACACGAACGAGTTGACTTTGGACACGAATAACATGCGTCCGCTTCCTACGGAAGACATGAAGTACATTAGAACATACGATGTGAGCTTCAAACGTCTGGTGAATGGAGTCGAGACCGAATTCGAATCTGTTAATGTTGGCATCAACTTGTCTACAGGGGCTGTGGAAAATTACTGGAACAATCTATCCAACCTGACGTATCCGAATGACCTAGGTAAACAACTCGATGCCGAGCGTGCAGAAGAGCTGATCTTGTCCCAATACAAGTTGGAAAAGCGTTATGTGCTGCCAGGCGGCGGACCTGGATACGGAGGCGGACCCATCAAGCCGTATGCTGAGCCAACGATTGCTGTTGGTGACCAAGTCGAGCCTGCTGCTCAATCTGCGAAGATCGTCTATGTAGCAACTCCTAAGAACCCTTCGGAGCACGTCTTCCTTGATGCTCTGACAGGTGAATGGAAAAGCCGTGATACTGGCGAGATTACGGTACCAGGCAAAACGGTTGTAACCGACCTCGACGGCCATTGGGCGCAAAGAGAGCTGCAGCTGATGATCGATTACAAAGCAATCGATGTTAAGGACGGCATCGCCAATCCGGACATCTCGATCAAGCGGGGAGAGATGATCAAGATGCTGATCATTGCCATGAACGGCGGCTATTACAACGCCAGCTTCTCCGCTGAGCGCAAAGCCTCATTCGCCGATGTGGCCAATGGTTCCACGTACTTCGCCTATGTAGAATCTGCTGTTGATGCTAACCTGATCGACCGTTCCTCGCAGACGTTCAACCCGGAGAGCAGCATGTCCCGCGACGAAATGGCTGAGCTGCTCGTTCGCGCATTAGGTTACAGCAAGCTCGCGTCAACATCAGGATTGTTCAACTTGAACGTGAGCGATGCCGATGCCGTGCACAATAAAGGGCACGTCGCTATCGTCGTGAGCCTTGGTATTATGACCGCAGCAGACGGTGTCTTCCAGCCATCGGTGGAAGTGACTCGCGCGCAAGCCGCGACAGCGTTCTTCCGTTACTTGGAGAAACGCTCCGCCCTGCAAGATACACCGATTCGCAACTATTAAGCAATTCGAAGAGCAGGCTTAACGGGTCTAGTGCCCGCCTAAGCCTGCTTTTTTTGCGTGGATTGCAGAATCCTATTGTTTGGCCGCGCCAACTGTCAACGAGAGATACAAATAATGCAGCTTCACGAGTAGTTGACCAAGCGGATCACGGCCAACGGACATGCGCAGCGCATTAAGCTGCCCTGTGGGGTCCGTCACCGTATTGAAGCGGAATGTATCGAAGCCGAAGCTGCCGCCGGAGGTCAGATGCAGCTCGTCTGGCGCCCCGGCCACCAGTTCGTTGATCCAAGCCTGATAGTCCGCTTCTCTCCACTCCCCGTGCAGTTGTATGTAGAACACAGACCCCAGCCACGGCAATCCCTCCATCTGATACTGTTCCGAGGGCTTGACCGAGCTATAGTAAGCTTGTACGACACCGCTCGCTTTCAAGTAACGCAGAAACGACTCGATCCAGTATGCGTTCCGATTCAATCGTTGCAACCGAGCGGTTAGCCGCTCCGCGTCTGGGATCGGAAGCTGCCTTACCATTAGCGGATCCGCGCCGGCTGTCAATTGGCCGAGCAGAGCGATCCACTGCTCTTGGATTCGCTGCTCTTGCAGCGCAGCCCCAACCGCTGCAACGAACCCAACATTAACGAGGTCGAGGCCGTACTGGTAATACTTGATCCCGCTCTCTACACTGATAAGCACCACATGCGAAGGCAGACGATCTCCATATCGCTCGAACAACGGATTGGCTACTCCAGTAAGCGTCCGGTCAACGATTATATACAACGGCTTGTCCTGGGTATGCCCTTCAAGCTTGGCGAACAGAACCTCAAGATTAACAGCAGACTTCACCGGCCAGCACACACCTGGATCTACAATGAGGCAACCAATCTCAGTCCCCCGCTCCAGCTCTTCATAGATTCTCTCGACAGACAGCTCTTGTGAATGGTGCAGCAAGGCGCTTGTCAGATCTGCGCCTTCACAGTAAAATCCGCTTTGTACATAACAAGGCAGCTGCTCTCCAGTATGCTTCTTGTAGGCAACCAACGCCAACTCTAAGGCACTCATACCTGAAGATGTAAGAAATCGAATACATTGGGATCTACAAGCATCGGACATAGGATAAAATGCCTTCATCACTTCATCCTCGAACGCTTTTACATACTCGCTGCCATAGGTGCGCATGTAGGTCCCCTGCTCTTCTTGGATGAAACCAAGCTCAGCGGGGGCACTCGCCGCATGGTGAGACAGCTCAATGGACGGAGTTTGCCAATCACTGCCGGTAAGTGTCGAACCTACCTGTTTGTATAACGTGCGAATCTCATATTTAGCGGCGAGGTAGGTATCGAAGTCGCAGTGCTCCGGGCTCTGCTTCAATGCCCCCACCTTGTCTCTTAGCTGTGCGGACTGATGTCGGAAGGCGGAAGCAAGCTCCTGCTCAAAGGTGCGGTGCGGGTACTCCTGCCGATAAAGCTCGACCCGCTCATCGATCACCTCGAGGAACCACTCCAGCTCAGTCAAATCCGCTTTACGTTCGCTCAGTTCGGTCAGGTTCAACACGGAATTGGAGTTCCATTCGAACCGCGATGTTGTCGAGAATAACGCATCCCAATCCAGCTCTATTGGATTCATCCATCCCTCACCCCTGTCATATCAATGGTTGGTCTGCCTAACCTATTACCCGCTTATATCCCAAACCGCCTCATGTGTTCCCACAATTGTTCCGCAATCAAGATTTCCTTCTGCTTCGGTCCGATTAGATCAAAGTGCGGGTATTCCTCGCGCCTATGAATATACTTCGGATTCAAGCCGTACTGTATACACCAGCCCGAGAGCACCACCAGATCGGAGCAGCCCACCTTAGTGACCGTCCGAATGCCAGGGAATCGGGGCTCCAGCCAATAATGAGTCAAAAAGGCGATCTTTCCTTGAGAGACCGCTTGTTTCCATTCGTTCATTTCGTTCCTTGTTATGCCAAAAGCCATCGACTTTAGCTCCTTATCGGGAGGGGCTAGTGAGATACGACCTCCGCATTTCCTACTCCTACATATTCTAACCGATTTTCATACATAACCAAAAATCCATCCTCATTAAAAAAAGGTTTGACGCCAATAGTAACCATCGGTTATATTATAACCAATGGTAAGTAACCGACGGTTATAATACTTCTGCGGAAGGAAGTTGATCCTATGAGTTTCATCGTATTCATTCTTTTATTTACAGTTGTATGCGGTTGGTTGGATGCAAAAGTTCGTTCTAATAAACCCAAGGGAGTGAAGTAAAATGTTCGCAGGTCATTTCGGTTTAGCGGCAGCGGTTAAGGCCAAATCACCTGATGTCCCGTTATGGGCACTCATGGTTGGTACACAGTTACTGGATATTCTTTTCGTCCCTCTATTCTTATCCGGAGCTGAGACTATAGAAGGAAGCGGATATGGAGGAGCACTTATTCATGCCATATATACACATTCTTTAGTCGGGACCTTATTGCTCTCTCTACTTGCGGGTTTATTGGGTTGGCGATTATGGGGGAAAAAAGCAGGAGGTGTGTTGGCAGCAGTCGTCTTCAGTCATTGGCTGCTTGATTTGATCGTCCACCGGGCTGATCTGCCACTGCTCCCTGGGAATCTTGGTGAGCTGCCCGTGCTTGGCTTTGGAGTATGGCGTATCCCTGCCTTAAGCATTGTACTAGAGGCAATCCTGATCATTACAGGCGCCATTCTCTACTTCAGGTATATCGTAAAAGACACGCGAGATAAGAATCGATATTTAGCAATAGTAACGGCTTCCTTAATGACAATATTACTTGTCTCCGCTCTGGTCTCGGATGTATTAGGATAATAAGCACACATAAGCGAAAAGACCTGATCGGATCTGTTCATCCGTCAGGTCTCTCCCCTACTATCTACATATCAGGGTTGAAATATTTTATCGATTGTTTCAATCTCGTCTGCTGACAGGTTCACATCCAAAGTCTTGAGGTTGTTCAGCACTTGATCCGGCCGTTTGGCCCCAGGTATCAATACATCAATGGAATCACGCGTTAAATACCAGGCAAGCACGACATGTGCTACCTCCGCTCCGTGCGCATCCGCGATCACTCGTACTCGTTCTACCTTTTCCAGATTGCTGATATAGGTATCGCCCTGGAACATCGGACGCTTGGCTCGTCCATCTGTGAATACAGAATCTTTGTTATACTTTCCGCCTAGCAGCCCCGAAGCCAACGGGAAATAAGGGACGAATGAGATATTATGTTCGATGCAATAAGGCAATATTTCGGCCTCAGCCCCGCGTTTGAATAAATTATATTCGGACTGCAGTACATCCACATACCCATCCTTGTTCGCTTCCTTCAGCTGATCCATAGTGAAGTTAGAAACTCCGATGGCTCGGATCTTTCCTTCGTCCTTCAATTGCTTGAGCGCTCCAACAGCCTCGTCCTTCGGGGTGCTCTCGTCCGGAAAATGAATGTAATACAAATCTATATAGTCCGTCTGGAGCCGTTGCAAGCTGCTTTCCACAGATGCCTTCAAGAAGGCTGGTGAATTATCTACGACCGTGCGGTCATCGACGAACTTATGCGCACCTTTCGTGGCAATAACCGTCTGTCCCCGTACTCCTTGTCCCTTTATAACCTCGCCAATAATTTGTTCAGAACGCTCAGGACCATAGATGAAGGCTGTGTCGAAAAAGTTAATGCCGTTCTGCAGCGCAGCAAGCACCATTTCTCGTCCCGTGTCATCACTCAGATTAGGAAAAAGATTATGTCCGCCAACCGCATTCGTACCCATCCCAATAGGATTTACATAGAGTTCCGTTCGCCCTATCCGTGTTTGCTTCGCCATCGTTCACCTTCATCTCCCTTCATTCCTTGAACGAACAATCCGTTCGTTTATAGGCAAGTATAGGAAACCTGTCCCAGGTTGTCAATTTAGCAGCATGGCCAACATGCATCCAACCCCAACTTTGGTCCAGTCTCACACACGGCTTCCGACGGTTTCTAGCCCCTCTCACGTTCGTTACACTGAATATAAGCAATACTACCCCATTATTTGGAGGAACTCATGTCACAGGAAACCGTCATTCAATTACGCAATGTTACTAAGAAAATAGGCGGCAAGACCATCGTCGATCATCTTACATTTGATGTTCCGCGCGGTGAAGTATTCGGCTTTCTCGGGCCTAACGGCGCAGGGAAAACCACTACGATCCGGATGATGGTAGGTCTGATCTCCATGAGCGAAGGCGAGGTGCTGGTGAACGGCATCAATGTGAATCGCAACTTCGAGCAGGCCATGATGCACATCGGGGCCATTGTTGAGAATCCCGAGCTTTACAAATTCCTTACTGGCTATCAGAACTTGATCCACTTCGCGAGAATGATTCCAGGCATCACGAAGGAAAGAATCGATGAGGTGATCAAGCTGGTGAAGCTTGAGAATCGCATTCATGACAAAGTGAAGACCTACTCGCTCGGCATGCGTCAGCGGTTAGGCGTAGCGCAGGCGATCCTGCATCGCCCTGCGGTCCTGATCCTGGATGAACCGACGAACGGTCTCGATCCCGAGGGCATTCGCGAGCTTCGAGATTACTTGCGAGACCTGGCTAGGAACGAGGGCACCGCTGTGATCGTATCCAGCCATCTCCTCTCGGAGATGGAGCTTATGTGCGATCGCGTAGCGATAATCCAGAACGGCAAGCTTGTCAATGTTCAGCGGATGCGCGATATGGTGCAGAGACAGTCGGATGAGGCCAGTCTCGTCGTTCTCGAGGTCGATGACCCGCAGCGGGCCATGCAGATTCTTGTCGATACAATCAGCATGACGGAAGCCTCCGTCACACCGGAGAGCTTGACGCTATATTTGCAGCGCGATCAAGTGCCGGATGTCCTTAAGCAGCTTGTTCTAGGCAATGTGAGGGTTTACTCCGCCTCCACGGCCTCGATGACGCTTGAAGATAAATTTCTAGAATTGACTCGAGGTGGCCAAATTGTCTAATCTGCTCAATCTCATCCAGAATGAGAATATGAAAATCTACCGCCGTCCGCGCACTTGGGTGATGTTAGCTTTAGTGGTAGCTATTGTTGTTGGGCTGGCAATCTTATTAACGACCGTTATTGACGAAGAAGTGGCCAACAATATGCTGCAATTCATGAACATTGTCAAAAACCTTACTATCATCGTGTTCATTTTTGCGGTAGTAGTATCGGCAGAAATTGTAGCGGGCGAATTCACATGGGGAACCATCAAGCTGTTATTGATCCGACCTGCAACCCGCTCCAAAATCTTGTTGTCCAAATACATCGCGTCTAACCTGTTCCTGCTTCTGTTGCTCGCCGTTTTGTTTATTAGCTCCGTCATCGTAGGACTATTGTTCTTCGGAAGCGCCGGAAGTGGAGAACCCTTAAGCTTACTAGGCATTCTGAAGTCGTATGGCTTCATCACGCTCGATCTGTTCATTAATTTGTCCATCGCCTTCATGATCTCCTCTGTATTCAGGAGCAGCACATTGGCGATTGCGCTCTCTTTCATTTTCACTTTTGTCTCTGGAACGGTCATGTCCATCCTTATTGCGCTGAAATACAATTGGGCCAAGTACATCCTGTTCGCCAACACGAATCTGGAAGTATACACAGCCGATCACAAACCTCCGATTGAAGGGATGACCCTCGGCTTCTCCATCACCATGCTGGCGATCTATTACGTCATCTTGATGAGCCTGTCATTCCTGGTTTTCCGCAAGCGAGATGTTGCAGGTTAACTACGGCTTCCCTAATAGACGGTCGAGTCCTTACTCGGTCGTCTATTTTTATTTCCTTGTCCTCTTTTGTGATAAAATAAATGGTAGACCGTGGAGGATGGAGGAATGAAGGAAATGAAGGGAATGAATAATCGATCACTGCGCCTGCATTTAACGATTACATTCGCTATTGTGGCCTTGATTCCTATTCTCGTGCTTGGCAGCTTTCAAGTAAGGCAGATCCGGCAGATTACGAATGACTATAACAACACTCAGATGCAAGCAGCTTTTCGTTTAGCCGATGCTGTGCAAACCTACATATACTATTACCGCAACGCCGTGGAGACGCTCGCCACTACCATCAGCGCATCCGGCACCTCCTTCCGCAATCGGGAGGGGCTGACTGTGAAGCTGCAATCGGTCAAAGACACCTTGCCTGGCTTCAAAGGCTTATACGTGGCCGACGAACATGGAATTGTGACTGCTTTGTATCCCGATCCTGAGCGTGATCCGAGAAGCACCTCCCTCCCTTCCGTGTTGGGCGCCGATCTGACTAAACGCAGCTTTTACGAGACAATGCGGGCGGGTCAGTCTACGATCATCTCCTCTCTTTACCTCGGACCAGAAGGCGGAGACACACCCGTCCTGGCAATCGCCACACCAGTGTACAGCTTGGAGAAGCGTTATGATGGCTTTGTCCTGGGAGTCCTTGATCTGAAGGAAATTGAAACACTGGTAACCAAATATGACTACGGCCCCGGCTCCTATCCCGTCGTACTCGATACAGAGGGACGGGCGGTCTATCATCCGAATCGCGAGATCATCACTTCTCTGAAGGATTTATCCGGTGAAGCGATCGTCCAGGACAGGAAGATGAATGGACAAGGGTTAGGAAAATACAAATCGGATATCTTCAAGCAGGACGAGCTTGTGGCTTATACTACGATCCCAGATCTCGGATGGACGGTCTGGGTAAGCCGTTCCTATGAAGTGGCCAATGCAGCGTTCCTAAGCTCGCTCAGAACTACTTTTCTCTTGCTTGTACTGACTCTGGCCTTAGCGATTATTGTGGGTACATTGCTAGCCAAGAGATTGAATAATACGATACATTTACTGGTGGATTATACTCAAAAGCTGGCGAATGGAATATTAGGTGAGTCATCCAGCCCAATTGCATCCAAAAGCGCTCCATACGAGCTGCAGATGTTAGCCGATCAATTCTTCCGGATGGCTAAGCAGCTCACCTCCAATCAACGGGCGCTGCTAGCCCTCAATTGCGAATTGGAGAGCAGGGTCGCAGAGCGTACGCAAAGCCTCTCGCGCACGAATCAGGAGCTGGAGATTGTGAACACGTTGCTAATTCCTGCTGCGGACTATCGGACGACGAACAGCTTCATTGAACGGAGCATTGTGCTGCTGCGGGAGCTTACTCCCGTCGGGGTTCGGCTCCATTTGTTCCCGCATACGGGCTCTTCCTCTCTCGGGAACTTCAAAGGCTGGGAAGGCATGATTGTGCCTAGTCCCCATGAGTCCCAACAGGGAGCGCAGCCTGACCTCGTCATTCCGGTTAGTTCAGGCAGCTCCAAGCTCGGCGAGCTTATCGTTGGCAGCAAGCCCGAGATGACAGAGGCCGATCGGAAGTTCCTGCACACGTTCGCCAATACAATTGCTGTCATTCTACAGAACGATATTCTGTTAAGCAGCATTCGCCATGAAGGCGCCACCTTGAACGCGGTATTAGAGAGCATGTCGGATGCTATTGTGTTGATCGACACCGAGCAGGATGTAGTGTACGCCAACCGCCGCATGTCGGAAATGTTCCATATCCCGCTTCAGGAGCTGCTAAAGATGACCGAACACAGTCTGTTTGCAGCAGTGATCGGCTCGCGCCCTGATAACCAGGAGCTGTTCAGGGAATGGTCGCGCAAGCATAGCGGTGCAGTGAAGTTCAAGCTGTTCACCGCGCAGGGCAAGGAGCGGTATATCCTACTCTCCTCCTTCGAGGTATCTGGCGAGAACACCGTATTCGGTCGGGGTTATGTATGGCGTGACATTACGAAGGAGCATGAAATCGACAGCCTGAAGAACGATTTGATCTCGCTTGCCTCACACGAATTCAAGACGCCAATAACTAGCATCAAAGGCGGTGTGGAAACGCTTCTTAGATCGGATACCGAGTGGGAAGAAAGCTTCAAGCGTGAGCTGCTGGAGGGCATTCACGAGGATATTGGCCGCATACAGGGTCTTATTGACGATTGGCTGGATATATCCAAGATTGAAGCAGGAGCGATGCGCATCGAACGTCAACCGCTCAGGGTGTCAGCTGTACTGGAGGCTGCAATCAGGCGATTACCGAAGACTTCCGAAGAAACAACCTTCGATGTTTCCTTAGCCGCAGATCTGCCGCTCATCTATGCTGATAAGCTGCGGTTGGAGCAAGTATTCGTCAATCTATTCAATAACGCGATTCGTTATAACGATAAACCGCCGCTTATTCGCGTTACGGCTGAAACCGATCGCCATTTTGTCATTATTCACGTGAGTGACAATGGGATCGGTATCCCGTCTGAGCATTTGGAGCACATCTTCGATCGGTTCTACCGTGTGGATGTGTCCTCTAGCCGGCAAACAGGCGGAACGGGACTCGGGTTAGCGATATGCGCGGGGATCATAGAAGCGCATGGAGGAGAGATCCGAGTCACAAGCGTTCAAGGGGAAGGCAGCACCTTCTCCCTATTCATTCCACGATTCCACATAGAGGACGGCGATGATCGTGAAACAACCGAAAATTCTAATAGTCGATGATGAACCGAAGATCGTCCGATTCATCTCCGCCAATCTGAAGTCATTAGGTCACGAGACAGTGTCCTGCACGAATGGCAAGGAAGCACTGGAACGGATAGACGACTTTGATCCGGATCTGCTGCTTCTCGATATTATGATGCCGCACATGGACGGGTTCGAGGTATTGCAAAGGCTTCGCCACTTCTCGAATGTCCCTGTGATCATCCTGACCGCGCGAAGCGACTCCACGGACAAAGTCCGCGGATTGAATCTCGGCGCCGACGATTACCTGACGAAGCCGTTCTCGCTAGACGAATTATTCGCCAGAGTGAACGCCGTGCTCCGCCGCATTCAGGCTCGAACAGACGCCACCGTATCGAAGCTCAGCGAGCTCAAAACCGGCCCCATAACCGTTAACTTGGCGAGCAGAAGAGCATGGCTGCTCGATACGGAGATCCGATTCACCGAGACCGAATACAACCTTTTCGCCCTGTTGATCCAGCATGCAGGGAAGGTCATGACCCACGAACAGCTGCTGAGTGACGTATGGGGGCCGGAATATCGCGATGATGTAGAATACTTGCGTGTGGCTATCGCTCGTATTCGTCAGAAGATCAAACAGCTTGATGCGGATTTGGATATCATTGTCACTTACCCCGGTGTCGGGTATATGGCGGCTGCTAAGAATTAGCAATAAGAAAAACCTGACCGGAAGTGCACCGGTCAGGTCCTTGGCGTTGGATATCAGTTAAGCGCGTGGGAGGGCAGTAAGATGGGCTCCAATCGCTCTTGAAATCGTATTCCTTGAATTTATTTTTAGTTGTTAGAATACGATATTCAAATGCGACCGCTGACGCTTTTCCGCTCCACCTTCCTGCCCTTTCTGTTCGACATCGGATTAAGGAGTTACGTTCTCTATGTGCTCTGCCTCCAGGTTTGCTGGAGGAACGTCTTCAAATCGGTTCTAATACCTAACAACAATGTTAGATGTATAAAAATTCGACATAGACGACTAAAAATGACTCTTTTCAGCTGCTAGATGTCGAAGAATTGTACATCTAACGCTGCATTTGATCGGGATCGGCCTTATTTTACCCCATTCCTTGCCCTTTTCGTGGTTAGATGTCGAAATTTTATACATCTACAGCTGAAAACAGGCTCAATTTGCCTATCTATGTATAATTCTTCGACATCTACTTTAGCTCATTAAAGCAATTTGCTTTGATGCTTTTCCGCTCTAAAGCAATCGTTCCACCCAAAAACATAATGTTAGCAAAACCACCATTCCTACCCTGGAAGCTCAGGTAGAAATGGTGGTTCCCTGTTCTATTTGTTCAAAACTTCGATTTCCAACGGGTAATCCGGCAGTGCTATCTCTGTTGTCGTTCCAGTCTGCAGATCGATTATAGTCATCCCGTCCCAGCCGGTATCCGCATAGGTGACGCCGCCCGTGAGATACGCGTAGCGCCCATCGGCACTGCCTGCAACCATCTGATGCTTACGCTTCAGAGGAATGATCCTCTCTTCCATCGTGTCCACATCCAGCACCGTCAGATTAGGACTTCCTGTTGCACTGCCCGCCGCGCCATTCCCCACAATCAGAAGCTTCTTCCCGTCCGCTGTCAAGGCGACACCTTCCTGATGGGTATTGCCTGTCAACGGCTTGGTTTCATAGACGCCGCTCTTCGGATCCAGAATGGCCAGACCGCGTCCCTGATAAGGCATCAACAGCTTCCCGTCCTCACGGACAACCGCATAGTGAGGCTTCTCGAAGCCGCCTTTACCGAATGGAGCAACCTCCAGCTTGCGTGCTTCCAGGCTCTTCATATGAACGGCCGTCACGGAATAGGAATCATGATCGATGCTGTATACTTCTTCCCCATCGAGGCTCACACTAACATCGAAGGGTCTAATCCCCACCGGCACTTTATGAACAAAAGCCATAGTCTGCGTGTCCAGCACTTCCAATTGGCTCGCCCTGCTCGAGCTATAAACCCCGACATAGACGTATCGGTCATCCGGAGATACGATAATGCCCATGCCTCCCGGACGGTACTCGCCGTATTCCACGGATGGGATCGGGGTTAGATACGGCACGGTCGTAATCAATTGACGCTGTGCCGTATCAACCACGGATACTCCTTCGGCCGTGGACACATAGGCTCGATTACCTTGCGCAGCCAAGGCAAGTCCGAATGGAGACTTCCCTACCTCCAGCTTCTCCACAATCCCAGTCGCTGGGTTTGTAAAGGAAATATAATTACTCTTGCTGTGTGTAACAATTAAGATTTCGGATTCCTGAGCTGCTCCTTGCGGTGATTCCGGCTTACTTGTCTCCGCCGGAGAAGGCTGCGGCTTCACAGAATCCTGAACATCCTCCTCCGTACAACCGACCACGAATATAGCCATCAATATCAAGCATACTGTAGTCATGACCTGCATCTTATTGCGTACTCGTTGGTTCCGGATGGTAGATCGACACGCGGTTCGCATGGTCGCCCCCTTATTTCGCTGTTACTGTCATTCCGTTAACCGCTGCCCAGTTCCCGACGGAGGTAACGGTGTAAGTGGTGCCCCCTGCAAACTTGCCGCCATTCTGAAGCTCGAATGTTCCTACAGCTCCCTTACGGCTTGTTAGTTTGTAGGTGGCAGTTAATGTTGTGCCGTCCGGAGCGGTTAATGTCAAGCTGCGCAGAGCGAACAATTCGTCCTTCGGATCTTCAGTCAGTGTCACGTTGATCGTCGTTTCGTTAACGGAGTCAACAGATTGAATCGATAGTGGCGCGATTTCTTTGGCTGTGAAAGCAGCTGCCTCGATTGTAGCCCAGTCCGAGGTTACTGTGTATTTAACGCCTGGTTGGAACTTTTGCCCGTCAGGGAGACGGAACTTAGGCGCTTGTCTTCCATCCGTTGCCTGGGTGAATGGAATATATCCCGCTATCATCGTTTGACCGCCTTCCGGTGTAATATACACCTTCTTGTCTCTCATAGAAGATAAGATTTGATAGGTCTTTCCATTATACACGTTGTTCTCATCCACTATGAATGCTCCAGGGCGACCGGCGCTATAGGCTTGCACGACATATCCATAATCCGCTACTCCATCAGCCAGACTGGATTCCACTTCAAAAGTATCGGCAGCCACTTGCTGTGCCGATCTCATCGCCAATTTCTCGGTGCTAGCCGCGAATGTATCCGACTGTTGGCCTTTGTAGCTTAATGTGTAAGTAACGCCCGCCGCTTGAGGAGACGTTGGAACAATATACGTACTAGTGGAGCCGGATTTCAGCTGCGGGATGTTTAACACGGTTAACCCGTTATCGAACACGAAGTTTTCTTTTGCTTTGGCTACATCAACCTCTTCTTTGGGAAGTGGGGCCGAGAAAGTAACCTGCAAGGTAATGGAGTTTAAATTTTTAACACTGGTTACATGAGCAGGAGCAATAGTTTGCGCGGATCTCAGCAACCATGCCGCCAAACCTCGGGATGCAGGATCCCCGCTTACTAGCGGTGTCTGGAGCAACGCCTGGACAACTGCCGCATCCTGCTTAAGAACGGAAGCTACTACCTCTATCATTTGACCCTGTGTTACAGGCTTACTAGGCTGGAATAGTCCGTTCTCTCCCTTCATAGCACCGAGCTTAGCCATTGCCGTAACATACGTACTGTACCATTCAGCAGCAGACACGTCGCTATAATCACTTACAGAACCTTGAGCCGGATTAACGTCCAGTGCAAGCACGACCATTTTGGCCAATTCTGCGCGTGTAATGTTCTGCAAAGGCTTGAAGAGCTGATCCTCATACCCGTCAACTACGTTTTGCTTGGCCATTTCATCTATAGCTGCCTTATACGGCGAATTCCCCTCATTGTCGGTAAAACTTGCTGCAGATACGTGAAGGACGTTGTAAGGTATAGTCGCTGATAACCCTACTATTGTGGTGATTGCCAGTGCAGTAAGAACTTTTTTATGTTTGTTCATGCTCATCTCTCCCTTAAGTTGTAGTGTGGTTCTCTTAACCTCAGGAATAGAATACCCGTTGCCGCATTGCCATCGAATAAAAACGACAAGAAAAACATTAATAAAACATAACAAGTTGATATAATACACAGTAGGGTTGCAAGTAACTTCCACAGAAACCATTACCATTCAGAATCTTTAGGAGTGAACAAAGGTCATGCTATTCTTCTCCAAACTACTGACTCAACTGGTCCGAACCAGTACAGGGCTAATAACTCTGGCAGCAGTCTTCCTGATTATCGCCGCTTCGGTATTAGGTTATTTCCTTGAACCGGATACATTCGGAAATATGTTCAACAGCTTCTGGTGGGTCATGACTACTGTAACTACGGTCGGTTATGGGGACTTCTACCCGCATACGGTTGCCGGTAAATGCCTGGGCATCTTCCTCTACATATTCGGGATCAGCTTCATTTCGATTATTATCAGTAAAATTGTAGACGGACTATTCGGATATAAACGCAGAAAGGATGAGGGTAAATTGAGCTACACAGGATCGAATCATTTCGTCATGCTGGATTGGAGCAAGAACGCTGAGCTCGCTATCCAGGAAATTCTGAATACAGATTCCACAGCTGAGGTTGTCATCATCGATACCATGGATCGAACCCCATATCAGCACGATCGGGTCTATTACGTGAAAGGCAATCCCGTGCATAAGGAAACGTTGGAGCAAGCTAATCTCGGAAAAGCCAAAGCCGCCTTTATATTTGCTAACGAAATGACGGAGAACCATGGGTATATTCATGACTCTTCTTTCGTTGACGGTAAAACGCTGCTCATCGCTACTACAATCGAACGTTATTTTAATAATGTGTATACGATTGCGGAGATTAAGGACAAAGGGAATGTTCATAATTTCACACATGTCAAGGTAGACGAGTTCATCCTGAGCTCGGAAACCATATCTCAATTAGCCGTTCGATCGGCGTTCAACCCAGGTGCATCCAAGCTGCTCACTCAGCTGCTCACGAGACAGCATGGCGATGATTTGTATGAGATAGCTAAGAAGCCGCATTGGGTTAACTTTCGGGATGCTTTTGAGGAGCTACTGGAGCAAGGCGCTACATTAATATCCGACGGCACGCATCTGAATATTAATCGCAGGCTGCATGAACCAATCCCTGAGTCAGCCCGCCTATTCGTTATTTGCAACAAGGATACGTATCAGGATCTGCTTCGCAAGCATTCGTAAGCGATTAGAGGGTGTTGGTTTGTTTCAGGCTCCCTGGCAATGGGTTATTAATAATACATGAACCCTTACAGGAGGCTGTCAATATGGAACATACATCGACCCCTACCCCAAATTTACATAATGGCTCATTGTACTGGCCAACTACGATGAACCATGTACCTAGCTACCCTAAGCTTGAGGAGCGTGTAGAGACACAAGTCGCTATCATCGGAGGCGGAATGACGGGTGCTTTGAGCGCTGCTGTACTGGCACGCGCAGGTATTCCAGCTGTATTGATTGAGGCCAATCGTGTTGCTTCTGGCAGCACGGCTGCCAATACGGGTTTGCTTCAGTTTTCTAACGACATTATGCTGCACGAGTTAGCCGAACAGATCGGTGAAGCGGATGCGGTCAGCTTTTATAAAGAATGTCGAATGGCCTTACGAGGCTTAGCCGGACTTGCTTGTTCTCTACCGCATGATACCGGCTTTTATGGGCGTAGCAGCTTGTACTGCGCAAGCACCTCTAAGGATGCTCCTCGTCTGTTCAAAGAGTACTTGATGCTGCGTAAGCACGGATTCGCAGTGGAGTGGGGATTGCCTCCTCACATAACAGACACCTTCAAAGCCCGCAGATCGTCTACTCTGGTTACACACGGCGACGCTGAGCTCAATCCCGTGAAGTTCGCTCAAGGCTTAATCGCCCAAGCGCATCAATTCAAGACCGGTGTGTACGAGAATACTACCGTCAAGGAAGTGCAGCGGCGTAACGGGCGTTTCGTCATTCACACTGACTCCGGTGAAGTTATCGCCAGTAAGATTGTTCGTGCAGTCGGCTATATTCCAGGCATTGAGAGTCCTAACTCCGTGAAGCCGATTATGAAACGCACGTATGCTCTGGCCACTCAAGCAACATCGCTGCCTGAAGACTGGCCTTCCGACTTCATGATGTGGGAGACCTCCCGCCCTTATTTTTACTTCCGCACCACACCGGATGGTCGAATGATTGTTGGCGGAATGGACAACCCTATGGGCGATCAGGCAGCAGACCGTACGAATGATGCAAGCAAAGGAACCGAAATGTTCGCCCTTACCCGACGTATATTAATGGAACTAGGCAGACTGTTCCCGCAGCAGGATTGGAGAGCTGAATATGTCTGGAGCGGAGCTTTCGCCGAATCGGAAGATGAGCTTCCTTTTCTGGGGGAATCCATCGAGCAACCGGGCATATTCCACGCCATGGCATGCGGAGGGAACGGGACGATCTACAGTATGATTGCCGCTCACTTGTTGCGCAGCCAGCTGTTCGGCCAAGAACATCCCATGGCACAGTTGCTCAGCCCGGACCGTTCCGCATCGAAGCCAAAGAAAGTGACCGCTCACCTCTTCCCTCATCTGGGCCCGCGGTATATGACTCGATAATACGCTTACAATCAGCCCTCTGAAGCGCTAGCAGCCCTTTCAGAGGGCTGTTCTATTCCTTCGGATACAATTCCCCCAACAGGAATCTCTGTTACGATGTATAATTGTATGTAAAGACAACCAACATCTTGGGAGGCACGGCTGTGTCCATTAAAGCCAAACTATCAATATCTATCTCTTTAATTGTAACTATTATACTGTCATTGAATATATGGATTAACTATATTTCCTCCAGTGATGATCTGGAGCAGAGCGCCGAGCAGCAGATGAATGCTATCTCCATGCAGGTCGGAGCCACCGTGGAGGCTAATCAGTATGCCAAGAAACTATTGGAGGATTCACTTGGCGAGAAACTGAGATTTGCCGCTATAGCTGCTCAAACCCAATTGGACCCAGACATCGACAAGGTGACGAATGAGCAGTTAGTCGCTCTGAGCACCAAGCTTGGAGTGGACCATATCACCTTGTGGAGGAGAGTCGAGGGCGATATTATAGTTCAGAAGTCGTCCGACCCCAAGGAAATAAACCTGAGCTCCAAAACCTGGCAATACTGGTTCACGGCGTTTAACCAGCTCTTCGATAACCAGAATGTTACGATTCCCGAAGGTCAGAAGCTTCCCCATTATTGGTCGGGGCCGATTGACTATGCCACCTCAGATCCTACCCAAATTAAGAAGTGGGGCAATTACCACGACGGAACGACCAATTACATGATCAATCCATTCGTCAACGCCAAGGTCTATATCGACTATGAGAGGTTTCTAGGCACGGAAGCTCTCGTGAACAAGATCCTTAAAGATAATCCTAATATTCTGGAGATCACTGGATTTAACCCTCAATTTCTCGGAAAAGAACCCAGTATTGACTTGAAGCACGGGATTCCTGTCTATAACTTGGACTTCCGAGACATCATTGTCGGGCAATACCGCTACAAGGATCCGGTCAATGATATTATTAAGGTTCAGGAAGCCATTAAGACGGGAAAGATGACTACCTCCTCTGCTAATATTCAGGACAAGCATATTATGAAAACCTTTGTCCCTACATTAGTTACCGATCCCTATGTGATCGGAGTGAGCTTTGACCGAGCATCCATTCATGAAACATTGGTGAACCAACTCATCGTACAATCCGTTATATCTATCGGACTCATTCTTCTCACTCTATTCAGCAGCTATTGGATAGCCGGTTTCATGATGCGCTCCCTCAATCAAATCATAAGTAAAGTCGATCAGATGGCGGCAGGGAACTTTGGCGCTGTCATCGCGATTAACACCAAGGATGAGCTGGGGCTGTTAGCTTCCCGTGTTAACGATATGGCAAGCAACTTGCACTCCAACATGACAGATTTGAAGAATACGGCTGAAGAATTAAGGAGCACAAAAGAATATTTGGAATCGTTCTTCAACCACACTTCCGATGCGATTCACGTATGTGATATGGACGGTCTTGCTATTCAGGTCAATCCAGCCTTTGCCTCCATCTACGGTTGGAATGAACAGGAAGCGATTGGTAAATTGGTTCCTGAAATCAAAGAAGATCGCCATTCCGATTTCTTTGAAGTTATGAATCATGTATTACAGGGTAAAGCCGTAGCTGACTACGAAACTTTGTGTGTAACCAAAGACAGGCGCATCCTCGACATAAGCATGACCATCTCACCCATTCGCAATGAAGAAAGTGAGATTGTAGCCATTGCCTGTATCTCCCGCAACATTACGGAGAGGAAACAGACAGAGGAGGGATTGCGCCGTTCGGAGAAACTCTCTCTAGTTGGCCAACTGGCCGCTGGAGTGGCGCATGAAATACGGAATCCGCTAACCACTCTGCGAGGCTTCGTTCAATTGCAACAAAAAAAGGGGGACAATGCCCCCTTCTATCTCGATATTATGTTATCGGAGCTTGATCGGATCAACTTCATTGTAAGTGAGTTCCTCGTGCTAGCAAAGCCTCAAATCAATAAGTTCCAACCAGTCGATGTAAGTGAGCTGCTGCAGGAGTTGTTGTTGCTGCTCGATACACAGGCTAGTCTGAACAATATCCAGATCGAGACGAAGCTTGCAGTCGCTCCCCCTCTAATTACGTGTGAAGCCAATCAGTTAAAGCAGGTATTCACCAACGTGATTAAGAATGGGATGGAAGCGATGACGAGCGGCGGAACCCTTACCGTCGAAGTAGAGGTCGTCCCCTCGGATTGCCTCATCATCCGTATCACGGACCAAGGCTGCGGAATTCCGCAGGAGGAGCTTAAGCGGTTAGGCGAGCCTTTCTTCACCACGAAGGAGAACGGAAACGGCCTGGGTATTATGGTTAGCCAACAAATCATTGCCAATCATAAAGGCAGCATGCGCATCACAAGCGAATTAGAGATCGGAACTTGTGTAGAGATCAAGCTTCCGCTCAACGCTTCCCTGAATCGAACGGCTCTCCCGCCGCTTTAGGCGCATTGGAGGACTTGGAGAATACTACAAGCGCGATCAGCGTTACTACGTACGGGAATACTTTCAGAATAACAGGTGGAAACACGGCAAGCGATGGAATGACCTGAGATACGTTCGCTACCGTGCTTGCGAATCCGAAGAATGCGGTCGCGGCTAATATGCCGAGCGGCTTCCATTGCCCGAAGATTAGCGAGGCTAACGCCAGGAAACCTAGTCCAGCAACCGTTCCGGTAAATTCGCCGGCGTAGGTTACGATAATGATCGCCCCTCCGAGTCCTGAGAAGGCTCCTGAGATCAAGACACCGATGTAACGCATTCTCTTCACATTGATCCCTGCTGCTTCTGCCGCATGCGGGTGTTCCCCGCAAGCTCGCAAGCGCAATCCAAACCGGGTCTTATAGAGCACGAATACGCTAACGAGCAATAGAATCAGAACCAACCAAGTCGTTGGATAAGTCTTCGTGAACAATAAGGGTCCCAGAACTGGAATATCCGACAGCAGACGGAAATCATCCGGAATAAAAACATTGGTAATCCGTATGTTCCCGCTGCCTGTAATGTTTCTGGCCAGGAATATAGTCAGAGCGCCAGCAACCAGGTTAATGGCCGTACCGCTTATGATCTGATTGGCGCTTAGGCTAATACTGGCAAAGGCGTGCAGAAGCGAGAATAACGCACCAGCCAGCATCGCAATGAGCAAACCTATCCATAGGGCAAACACGCTGCCAGGCCAGGTTTCCTGAAGCTTGAATATGACGAATGCCCCGGCAAATGCCCCTACAACCATAAGTCCTTCCAGTCCAATATTGACAACACCGCTTCGTTCACTGAACAAGGCGCCTAATGCAGTTATGAGCAGAGGGATTGTAAACACGATTGCATAAGGGAAAATTTGTTGAAGTGTGAGCCACATAGCCTCATTCCACCTGCCTTCCGTTTGCAGAACGGCGTTTCCAATATTTCCGGGTTAGACGCTCTATCAGAATACTGGTAGCTGCAAAATAAATGATAATAGCGATGATCGTATCCGCAATCTCAGGCGGAATCTCGGTCATAGCATTCATAAAGCCCCGTCCTGAATATAACAGGCCGAAGAAGATGGCAGAGAGCAATACACCTATAGGTGTATTGGCCCCAAGCAAGGCAACGGCAATCCCGTCGAAGCCTTGAGTAGGCATGATCCCAATTTGGATGTTATAGGCATTCCCTGCATATTGGGCCACTCCAGCAAGACCTGCTAATGCGCCGGAAATAAGCATCGACACCACAATCCCGCGATTTACCGCGATTCCCGCGTACTCAGCAGCATGACGATTGAATCCAACCGCTTTCAGTTCAAAGCCTAATGTGGTTTTGTTTATAATGAAAGCTACCACTATGACGGCTATTACCGCCAGGAAAAGTCCAAGATTCAGATAAGACCCGCCGAATAAATCGGATAAGAAGGGCATCCGGAGCGACGCTGTTTCCGGCAACAGCCTTGACTCTGTTTCAAGAGACTGTCCTTTGAAATAGGCGGGTATAGCGTAATAAATCGTCCAGTAAGCAATCCAGTTCATCATAATGGTGGACACTACCTCATGGACGTTAAATTTTGCCTTGAGCAGACCAGGAATGAAGGCCCACAAAGCCCCGCCCAACATCCCGGCAGCAACCATAGTCAACAATAACAGGAACCTTGGCAGGTCCAGGCTCAAGCCTACAGCTGTTGCACAGAATCCGCCGAATAACATTTGCCCCGCTGCTCCAATATTGAATAAACCCGTCCTGAATGCGAACGCAACCGATAATCCTGTGAAGATCAAGGGGGTTGCAGTTGCTAAAGTATTGCCGATTCTCTCCGGACTCTTAAGCCCTCCTTCCACCAAATACTGATACCCGGTGAATGGATTATGGCCTGTAATCGCCATCAGAATAGCGCCGGCGATCAGCCCCAATACAACGGCCATTAAGGAGATGACTCCATTCCTCATGCCTCTTCCCCCCTTTTCACACCGGCCATCATGAGTCCAATCTTCTGTTCAGTCGCTTCGGATGCTTGCACAACCCCTACGAGTTCTCCGCCGTTCATAACCGCTATTCGATCCGATAAAGCCAGCACCTCATCGAGCTCCAGAGACACGAGCAAGACTGCTTTTCCCTTGTCTCGGTGCTCCACCAGACGTTTATGAATGTACTCAATGGAACCTACATCAAGCCCGCGAGTAGGCTGTACTGCTATAAGTAAAGTCGGGTTCTGCTCCACTTCCCGTCCTATTATCGCCTTTTGCTGATTGCCCCCAGACAGCGTTCTGGCAGCTGATGAAGCTCCTTGTCCAGATCTCACATCAAAGCTCTTGATGATTTGATCGGCATGGGTTCGGATAGCCTGCTTGTTCAGCAAACCATATTTGGAGAACGGCGGTCGGTTATATACCTCGAGCACCAAATTCTCTTCCAGGGTGTAGTCGAGAACCAATCCCCGTTTGTGCCGATCTTCCGGTATATGGCCGATCCCTCTCTCCAATCTTTTGCGTGTGGCCAAGCCCGTTATTTCTTCACCCTGGAACACAATGCTCCCTGATTCTGTCTTCCTAAGTCCGGTTAAACCTTCAATTAACTCTGTTTGTCCATTCCCATCAACGCCAGCAATAGCAACAATCTCGCCCGTTCTTACTTCCAACGAAAAGTTGTTAAGCGCCATCACTTTCTTGTTGTTCTTGATGGACAAGTTGTTGATCTTAAGTACTACTTCACCCGGATGACTAGCTTGCTTGTCCACCTTGAAGGAGACATGCCGCCCGACCATCATTTCCGCCATAGCATCTTCACTGGTCTCTGCTACTTCTACCGTGCCTATCGTCTTCCCTCGACGAATAACCGTACAGCGATTAGCCACTGCCTTAATTTCTTTGAGCTTGTGTGTGATCAAGATAATGGACTTACCTTCAGCAATCAGATTGCCCATAATATTCTGCAGATCAATGATTTCTTGAGGGGTCAAGACAGCCGTAGGCTCATCGAATATGAGAACCTCTGCATCTCGATATAGCATTTTGAGAATTTCAACACGCTGCTGCATGCCAACCGATATTTCGTCTATTCTGGCATCAGGATCTACATTCAAGCCGTACCGCTTAGATAATTGCCTGATTCTAGTGCTTGCTGTATCGGTATCTAACAACAACCCCCATCGACGGGGCTCACTTCCAAGCACAATGTTCTCAGTGACGGTGAAGTCACCGACAAGCTTAAAATGCTGATGAACCATCCCGATCCCCAGCCTATTCGCCACGTTCGGATTCGCGATCCGCGTTTCCTGGCCATTCACTACAATCGTCCCACGGTCCGGCTGATACATGCCGAAGAGCATCCCCATGAGAGTAGACTTTCCCGCCCCATTCTCACCTAGCAGAGCATGGATCTCTCCGCGCTTCAATGTAAGCGTAATGTCATCATTAGCGACAATACCTGGGAACTCTTTTCGAATATTGTGCATTTCAACAACATAATCCATACCTTCAACCTTCCCTTCTATGGAAGTAAAAAAAGACGGAGCCAAGCTCCGCCTTTTTCGGTTATCCAATTCGACTATTTAATCAGGCTTCCTTTTTCTCCGGCAACCTTAATCTCTCCCGCTTTAAGCTTCTTCGAGACTTCATCAACCTTCTTAACCGTGTCTTCGCTTAAGTTAGGATTCTTCTCAGGTATGCCTATGCCGTCATTCTTGGAGTCGAATGTTAATGTTTTACCACCTGGGAATTTACCGTCTTTCTCTGCAACGACCATATCATAAGCTGCATGATCGATTTTCTTCATTGCCGATGTCAAGACAACGGATTTGTCGCCAGAGTAAACTCCGTCTTTGTATTGATCCACGTCTACCCCTACGATCCAAGCTTTCTTACCAGCCTGCACACGAGTCTTAGCTTCATTGATTGCTCCTACACCTACGCCGCCTGCAGCAGCGAAGATTACGTTAACGCCGCGGTCGAACATCTGTGCTGCCAATTGGCCGCCTGCCGCCACGTTATCGAAGGAACCTTGGTATACCACGTTCTCAGGTTTGATTGTGATCTTTGTGCTCAAGTTCTTGTTCGCATAGTCAACGCCTTGCTGGAAGCCCCAGTTAAATTTCTGTACCGCTGGAATTTCCATACCGCCGATGAAGCCTGCTTGTCCTTCTTTAATTTGCAAGGCAGTTGCTACACCTGCAAGGAATCCGGATTCATGCTCTGCAAAGAAGATGGACACTGTGTTCTCTTTCACAACCGCTTTGAAGTCTCCAGCATTCGGAGCACCATCGATGATAACGAACTTGGCATCTTTATATTTGTCCTGCGCTTTGAAGATAGCAGTTTCGAATTTGTAGCCTGGTGTTACGATAAATTTGTAGCCTGCATCGTACAGATTCCCGATTTCTTTGGTGTAATCCGCTTCTGTAGTACCGCTTGGCTTCAAATACTTGTTCTCCAGCTTCAGTTCCTTGGTTGCTTTCAGGACGCCTTCCCAAGTGCCTTGGTTGAACGACTTGTCGTCGATTGTACCCGCATCGGTTACCATTCCGACTTTGAACTTGGCTGCCCCGCCAGTACCGCCTGATGTGTTGTCCTTACTACCGCATCCTGCCAACATCGACAATACTAATGCTGATACCGTTAATGCAATAATCCCCTTTTTCACTACGACAAGCACCCCCTGATTGATTAGAAAAAAGCTTGTACCTCTGTATAAGATCCATACTAAATATATTCGCAAAATCTGTTAATTTCAACTAATATTTGTGTCATTATTCATAACTCGGTTTATGATTCCCTTTCATGGAAGGATTATACGAATTTGCACCCCTGGAGACGGATGACAGCAGTATTGCAGCTGCTTCCAAGCCCATTCCTAATATAGTAACCGCGCCAGACATAAAAGAAACACTTTTGTACTTAACCCCCAACTTCAAAAGCGCCGTTACTCACATAACGGCGCTCTACAGGAGCTCTACACAAAGCTTCTCGTATCATTATTCCGCCCGAACCTATAGATGGCGATCAGGAAGAAGGCAAGCGCAAAAGCACCCAAAATCAGCAGATTCACATACAGACTTCCTAGTGTTTTCCCTTCCATCAGCTCGGTAATCGTTACCAGGAGCCAGTGCTGCGGTAGAAATCCAGAAATCTTCTTGACCATGTCCGGCATAATCTCAACTGGAAAGAAACAGCCGGCAAGCAGGCAGGTCGGGGTGATAATAATATTCTGGATGGCTCCGGCAGCTGCCGAGCTGCTCGCGAATGCGGTAATGGATAAGGAGAGTCCAATCGCAACGAGAGCAAACATCATCATGATCAGGAACATATAGCCGACCGGTACACCGATATCCATCTGGAATATGACTTTCATGAAGAATAAAGTCATGATGATCTGCATCGTCATGATCATCAGGTTAACAATCACATTGGAGCCCACATACTGCCTGGCTGAGATTGGCGTAGATAATAGGCGAAGGTACGTACGGTTTTCCTTTTCCTTCGTAATCATCTCGGATAGGTTAACCGCCGAGAACAGCATGAACATGATCAGGAATCCAATGGTCTGATAAGTGATATAGTTATTTTTGGTAGCATCTGTTGTTGGGATCGAGTTCAGTTTAAAGGTGGACTGCTTGTAATTCGAGTACATTTGGTTGAACGCGTTCGAATCGCCCTTGGAAGCTTTGCTAATCGCCGCAACATTGTCGACATAGTTATACAGCATGGCTTTCACATAGGCCGTCACTTCAGCGCCCTTGATGGAAACGATTCGAATATGCCCTGGCTGTCCTTCCTGAACACTACGGGAGAATCCGCTTTCGAATACGATTGCACTATCCAGTCTCCCGGCCGCAATACGCGCTTCCATCTCAGAGCCTTCGATCGTTGTAACCGCAACATGATCCAGCCCCTCAATAAATTGAATCGTATCCGCTGCAATCATCTGATCGTCGTTGTTCACGATCCCGATCCTTAACTGGCTTTCATCAGCATTCCCGTACAACAACAGAGAGACCAGAATTCCGATAATAGGCAGCCCGAAATAGGCGAACAAATTCCTTTTTTTCTTGAAGGTCACATTCAAAGTATTTCTAACGAGCCATAATGTATTTTTCATCTTATAGCCCCTCCCTTCTGTGCAGCGACAGGCGGGTTAGCAGCAGGAACAAGGCCGCGAGCCCTACATTTAAACACACAACCGGTATGGCCGCCGACAGATCATTCTCATAAATAACGCGGGTAAGAGCTTGATTCACCCAACGAAGCGGCGAGAGATTCGTAACAAGGGAGGCTATCCCTTCCGTATCGCCAATGTAAAAGTAAGTACCGCCCAGGAAGGAAGACACCTGCACGACAATCATCAAGATCATACTGGCATGGACTCCCGTGGAAATATAGCTAACGACTAATCCGAAGCTGATGGCTAGCAGCATTTCGGTCAACAATACAAGGATAACGATCCCCATATGCTCTCCCCAATAGGCATGAAACACATATTTGCTGAATGCTACCACGATCAGAACACCAAGGAATTGAATGGCCAGGGAGCCAAGTATTTTACCTACGAACAGTTCACTTTTACTAATGGGAGACGCAAGCAATCGGTCCGCTGTCTTACGGTTGCGTTCCCCTCGGAGCAAGGAGCTGGCGGGCATTGCCGCATACATAGCAATCATCGTGGTCATCACAAGGGCGTAATAGTCCATTGAGCCTGGTTTCTTGTCAGCCTGCAAGGAAGATTCTTGAATATAACCGTTAGCCGACGGAGGCGTTCCAACAACCTCATCCAACAGCCTCGGATCTGCCTTCACCACTTCCACCGCAACATTGTATTTGCCTACAAATGCATGAAGCATCCCTTCCACAATGCTGCTTTCCACTGTGTTTCTCCCGCTTCCGTATAGATCAATCCCGCTATCCTTAAGCTCCACATAAGCCGTGTAATGATTCTGCTCCACTTCCTTCGCTCCGTCTACATCTCCAGCAGCCTTGGTGAATTGGATGCCGGAACCCGCTACCTCCTTGGTGAACGACTCGAATTGTTGGGTTACTACCCCTTTGCTCATATCCTTGTATAACACTTGCACTTCATCCAATCGAATCTCATTCTTGAACACATTCGATAGTGCCGTACCCAGGATCAACATAAGAACAATCGGAAAGGCCAGCATGAATATCAATGTCCTTGAGTCTCGCATTACACTTTTAATTTCTTTGAGAGCTATATTCCAAGTATTCAAGGTTGTTGTATCTCCTTTCTTGATGCAGCTTAATCACGCAAGTGTCGCCCGGTCAATGTCAAGAATACGGTCTCCAGATTAGGGGCTTGCTCCTCTACAGATCGAATTTCAATCTCGTGGGCGATCAGATGTTGGATGAGTTTATTCAAGTTGTTAACTTCTATGTCCGAGCTAATCTTGATCAGATTCTCCTCTATCGCCACCGTTCTAACCCCGGGAATAGCTTTTAGTTTATCGGCATTCACGGACTCCGTTGACTTCACTTCCAGCCATACTTCCTTTGTATCGGTGATGATCGCTTTCAGCTGCTCCTTGGTGCCTTCAGCGATGATTTTTCCATGGTCCACAATGGCGATTCGGGTGCAGATCTCCTCCACCTCTTCCATGTAGTGGCTTGTGTAAATGATTGTGCTGCCCATTTCATTAAGCTTGCGAACGGATTGAAGGATGTAGTTTCTGGAGTGAGGATCGATCCCTACGGTAGGTTCGTCCATAATAATCAGCTTAGGTCGGTGCGCGATCGCACAAGCTATGTTCAGCCTTCTTTTCATCCCGCCTGAGAAATTCGCCGGAAAGCTCTTATGTTTATCCCCTAGTCCAACAAAGTCTAGAGCCTCCACAACACGATCATGCAGATCTGCCCCTCTTATTCCATACAAACCTGCAAAAAATCGTACATTTTCATAGGCTGTTAAATTCTCATAGATGGCTATGTCCTGCGGGACGATCCCTATGTTGCTTTTGGCAAATTTGCTATGCCTTACAATGTTCTTGCCCAAGATCAGGATTTCGCCTTCATGAATGCGCAGCAACCCGGCGATCATATTAATCGTAGTGCTCTTCCCAGCCCCGTTCGCCCCAAGAAACCCGAATATTTCGCCCTCAGCTATAGTTAAGGACATATTGTCCACTGCTATGAAATCATCAAACTTTCTTGTTAACTTCTTGATTTCCAACACGTTCATGGTCTCACCTCGTAATAGGATTATGATGTAAGTATAAAGAAAAGAGATGACTCTGAGTCAGTGCAGAAGTTCATCTCTTTCCCATGAGAATATTCACATTTTGATGATGAGAGAGGTCATTCCCTCACCCAACCTGAATCGGGATCAGCATCGTGACAGAGAAGCCTTGAGTACCGTCTATAATAATAGTCCCATGAATGGAGGCGGTCCGCTCTTCCATCCCGATGATGCCTAACCCTTTTTTGATCTTCTGCGTTCCCTTCCCATCATCCTTCACTTCCACTTTGACAAACTTATTCAACACATGAATATCGATGGATATATTCCGAGCTGCCGAATACTTCATCGCATTTGTTATAGCTTCTGTCGTATTCTCCTGAATAATGGTCCATTGCAACGGTGTGATAACCTCAAGATCGCCTCTGTAGACAAGGGAAGGTTGGATCTGATGTCTGGCTGCCAAATCATCCACGAGCAGTTTCATTCGGTTAATCCCTAGCTGCTCCATCGGCGGCTTGAGGTCTTTGAGGGTCAGTCGAATGCTTTCAATGCCTTCTTTGGAAATCTGAATCGCATTCTGTAATAGAAGGGCTGCCTTCTCCTCATCGGATCGCATTAATCGCTTGGAGGCTTCCATCTGGATTAACGCACCTGTCATAGAATGGCCGATCTGATCATGAATCGCTTGGGACAATCGATTCCGTTCTTCCAGCTTAATCGTATACTCCGACTGCTTCATGTAAGCATGATTCTCATTCAGACTCTTCGTTGCCTGCTGCATATCCAGACGCATTTTCGTAAGCACTTCTTCCAAATGCTGCAATCGGTCCGAGTATCGCTTGTTCATGGTGTGGATGATGAAGGCCAGGATGGTGATTAACCCGTATAGAGTACGAATTTCTGTCTCGATCCATATAGTCGGAGCAAGGGCTAGGATGGCGATTAACCAGGGCTTTTGTATGTAGGATGCCGTTACTTCGTACAAGCTTATGGGAATCAATAGGATAAATAACGGATGGATCTGGGCATAGAACACAACCGTCGTCAAGATCGAGGACACTCCTAGCAAGTGCTTCACTACAGGCTTCTTGACTAAATAAATGGCGATATTAAGACTGAAATAAACAAGGGTGGCCAATACCAACCAAGGGAGCGCCGTTTCACTTGTTACAATATAGCTAACCGCAATGAAAATGATGGCTGCCAGCTTCGTAAGAATGATCCATATTTCCATAATCGATCCCTCAAAATTCCACTTTCCCTGTCAAATAAGAAATCGCGATCTGGGTTCTATGCTCGAGCCCTGTTTTGCCCAAGATGGACGTAATGTAGTTCGCTACTGTACCTTCGGAGATGAATAAGTGCTTCGAAATCTCTTTGTTGGAAAGCCCCTTGGAGATAAGCGACATAACCGCTTGCTCCCTCTCGGTGAACATGCTGAGGTCCAGCTTCGAATCGGCTGCCTTCTCTTCCGTCAGGCTGGATTTGAGCTTCTCTAGAACTACATCCTGCAGCACATTATTACCATTATGAACGCTGACAAGCGCATCGCGGATTCGCTCCGGTTCATTGTTTTTAAGCAGATACCCTCTTGCTCCGTTTTTGATCGCACTCAGAATATATTCATCCTCATCGAAGGTCGTCAGAATGAGCGGCTTCGTTCGGGTCTGTTCAGCTATGAGCCTGGTCGCTTCCACTCCGTTCATATTAGGCATGCGTATGTCCAAGAGGGCCACGTCTACTTGATGCTGAAGACAATAGTCGACTGCCTGTTGACCGTCATCCACAGTGGCTAACACTTCGAATTCTTCGAAGGTGCTTAGAATTATTCGCATGCCTTCCCGGATAAAAGAATTATCGTCGGCAATGATAACTTTGATTTTCACTTTGGTGTGCTTCCTTTCCTTCTGGCCTATTTCAAATTCCTTTTTCATGCTGTTCGGGAGGGTTCGTTCTGGTGTAACGCGCTTCGATCTGCTTGCTGATGATTAAGGAGAGCGCGAGAAACAACACCACGTATATTAGCAAGAATGGTTGCTCTATAAATCGCGATAAATCATGACCAATGTAAGAAACCGAGAGAACCATGATTGCTTTTCCGCACAAGACCGCTATTAGAAAAGATCGGATCCGCATCCGCGCCAGCCCAGCAGCCATGTTAATTACCACGAAAGGACCAACCGGGAACATGCTGAGCAGGAATACATAGCTGAATGCATTTCTCTTAACCCACCGCATGCTTTTCTGCACTTTAGGCTTCTGCGCCCAGCGCAATAGATAAGGATGACCCGCTATCCGCCGCACGATGAGAAAAGTTACCATACATCCGCTCACTATCCCGATCCAGGAATAGAGAAAACCTAACCATAAACCATATACAGCCGCATTCACTCCCACAATGAGCAGAGTAGGCAGCGGAGGGATGAATGATTTCATAAACGTTAATAATAGGCCTGGAATGGGCCCGAAGGACCGGTATTGCTCTAGCAAATTCCGCAGGTTCTCCTCCGTGATATTGGACAGGATGTCCGCTACATTCATGGTTGCCATACACCTACACTTTACTTGGATGTTCTTGATCATCTTCCTATACCCGTTGCAAGTCTCACATGCTTTACTAGCATATCACAAGAAGTACTCGACCGTAACATTTTGCCCAACCGGTATTCGGTAGTGGATAGCCTCCGGATCCTTATGTGAGGGGCCCCATATTGAGACAGGCTGTTATTTGTTATATGATGTGTAAGTACATGCCTTGAGTTGGATCCAATCAAAATGAACTAATAAAGTGAGATGAATGCCATGTATCCAAAAGACTTGAACTATTCCATGCCCCCCGAGTGGGCAACGCATACACGCACCTTCCTGTCCTGGCCGGTCCAGTCCTCTATGGTTTATCCTGATGATTACGAAGCTGTATGCCAAGGTTATGCCGAGATCGCGAAGGCGATTGCCGAGTTTGAACTAGTCACCATAATCGTTAACCCTGAGGATGCCGAATACGTTGGAAGCTTCTTCGCAGATTCACCCCAAATTGAACGGTTACCGATTCCCCACAACGACGCCTGGTTCCGGGATAATGGACCCACCTTCGTAGTGGATGATAAGGGTGTTATTGCCGGAGTTAACTGGCGGTTCAATGCCTGGGGCGGCAAGTACGCTCCTTGGGATCTCGACGATGACGTCGCCCCGCAGCTGCTGGAGCAATTCGGAGTACGCCGATTCGATGCTCCCCTTGTTATGGAGGGCGGATCGATTCATGTCGATGGAGAAGGCACGCTGCTTACAACCGAGGAGTGTCTGCTTAACCCGAACCGCAATCCAGACATGATGCGTGAGCAGATTGAGGAACACCTTAAGAATTATTTGAACATAAGCAAAGTGATTTGGCTGAAGCAAGGCTTAAGCGGAGACGAAACCGATGGCCACGTAGATAATGTAGCTTGCTTCGCTGCTCCGGGTAAAATTATTGTTCAGGTGTGCGATGATCCTGAAGATGACAATTATGCGATTACCCAAGAGAACCTGCGCATTCTCGGTGAGGCTACGGATGCGCAAGGCAGGAAGCTCACAATTATTCCAATCCAACAGCCGCCGATCGCCAGCTATGAAGATAACCGGTTAACACTCAGCTACCTCAACTTCTATTTCGTGAACGACGGGATTGTTCTACCTGTGTTCGGGGGGGCGGCCGAAGAGGCGGATCAGTTGGCCGAGAAAGTGTTAAGTGAGACGTTCCCAGACCGACGTATCCGTAAAGTGAATGGCATGGCTATCATCCGCGAGGGCGGAAATGTACACTGTACAACTCAACAAATGCCTTCTGGGAAGTAATTGCAGTGACTGTACGTTGTTGTTATTCTGTATAGAAAAGAGGGATTACCTTGCGCATGGTGAAAGTGGCGGCTACTCAAATGAGCTGCTCGACCAATATCGAGGAAAACATAAGCAAAGCGGAAGCGCTCGTCAGAAGCGCAGCCTCTCAAGGCGCGCAAATCATACAATTGCAAGAGCTGTTCGAGACTCCCTACTTCTGCCAGAAAGAGAAGTCGGATTATTATGTATACGCAGCGGAAATGGAACACAACAAAGCGGTGAACCATTTCCGCTCCATTGCCAAGGAGCTGAATGTTGTGTTACCGATCAGCTTCTATGAGAAGAAGAACTATGCTCGTTACAACTCCCTTGCTGTTATTGATGCTGATGGGTCCGTGCTCGGCAAATATCGCAAGAGTCATATTCCAGACGGTCCCGGCTATGAGGAGAAATTTTATTTCAATCCCGGGGACACGGGATTCAAGGTATGGAATACCCGCTACGCCAAGATAGGAGTAGGCGTGTGTTGGGATCAGTGGTACCCGGAGGCAGCCAGATGTATGGCGCTCATGGGCGCTGAGCTGCTCTTTTACCCTACCGCTATCGGCTCAGAGCCGCAAGACGGAGGGATTGATTCCAAGGATCACTGGCAAATGTGTATGCGCGGCCATGCGGCTTCGAACCTGATACCGGTCATTGCCTCTAATCGTGTTGGTGTTGAAGAGGATGAGGAATCCAAGATCACCTTCTACGGGTCCTCGTTCATTGCCGGTCCACAAGGGAACATGGTGGCAGAGGCCGGCCGATCAGAGGAAACGGTATTGATCGCCGAATTCGACCTTGATCAATTAGAAGTCGGACGGATCGAATGGGGTATATTCCGCGATCGTCGACCGGATCTGTACAAGATCATTACCTCCTATGACGGCGAAACCTTAATCTAATACACAAGAAGGGGTGGGAATAATTTCGCACCCCTTCATTATTTATTTAGGTCTTTTATACTACTATGACTTACTTTTTCAACTATTTTCCACTATAATTAACAACATGGATAGGTCAAAATATTCATTTTTGGCTTGTCCATCCATCACAAACACTGCGGAGGATTAATATGATTCTGGAAGTCATCGCCACGTCTGTATCGGATGCCATCATTGCTGAACGGAACGGGGCTCATCGAATTGAGCTGATCTCCGGCATCTGCGAAGGCGGGGTTACCCCGAGCTACGGTCTGATCGAACAGGTGGTTTCTGCTGTCAGTATCCCCGTACATGTAATGGTGCGTCCTCATGCGAATACATTTTGTTACGACGCTTACGATGTAGAGGCTATGCTGTCGGATATCGGAACGATCCGCGGACTGCAGGCGGCAGGTATTGTACTTGGTCCCCTGACCCGCGACAATCAAATCGACGAAGCAACCTTGAAGAAGCTGCTTGACGTCAGTGACGGGCTATCGGTTACATTTCACAGAGCATTTGATGAAATTGCGGATCAACTGGAAGCCCTGCGAAGGCTGAGCGCTTACCCTGAAATCTCACGAATCCTCACATCAGGGGGACAACCCAGTGTGCTGCAAGCTATTGCCCGCATCCAAGAGCTCAGAGAAGCCTCTAATGGAACGTCCATCTGCGTATTAGCAGGCGGGGGAATCACATTGGATACGCTTGATGCATTCCTTACGGCAACTGGCATCGAAGAGATCCATATGGGAACCGGGGTCCGGCGTGATTGTAATCCACTCGGTCCGCTTGATCCTGAGCGCGTGCGCGCGGCTGCAGCAATTTTGAGCAGTCATTGTGGGAGCAACTCATAATCTCAACTTTTAGGGACAATAACCAACATTCTTCTTACACATATTCTCTGTATACATCGGATCTAATCGAGACAAGGCTTGAAAATAGTCTTCGATTTTGTGGTTATCGGCAACAGAACCGTTCTTGAATTGCAGCTCGTAATCCTGCTTGACATGCATATAGTAGAAATATTGATCTTCTCGAGGTTGTTTGTAGACGATGGGCGGCAAGTGTGTAACCAGGTCGTATTTGTTAGCTATTCGGTGACTGCAAGCAATCTTGGCTGAATAAGCTTTGGCGAATGTGGGATCGCCTACTCTTGGAGAGCCGTACGTGTACACACAAGGGTTCTTGAACTTCGTGTTCTCGGCCAAATCCATGGCGCATAAAGTGGCAAGTGCTCCACCGAGGCTATGCCCCGTTACGTAGAGGATCTTCCGCTCTGACAATTTCTTCATAACTGACTGAATAGTAGAGCGCACCGAATAATAAATCTGTGTGAACCCGTAATGGGTCCAACCAGAATTAGGCACACACTTGAACTTCTCCTGACGTGCAAGAGCGTTGGAGGCCCAATCTGCGGTCGAGCTCGTACCGCGGAAAGCAACGATGATCTGCTCCTTGGACTCGAGAATAAACCCGAACCACTCCGAGACACCGTCAAAAGAAAGTGCCTTAAAGGATAAGGCAACTTTATATCCAGCAGGAACCAGGAATTCCCCATTCGGATTATCGAATTGACAATAAGCTTGCCCACATACGGCCGCAAGGAATATAGCGGTTTGAATATCAAATTTAGTATCTGAAGCTTGTGCTGGCACTTGAATTGCCCCCCGTCGTTCTTCACCCTACAGCTTATGAAGAAACAGACGGCCATGTTCCTAATACTACTTGCCTTCAGGAGGCCCTTATGATTGATTTACTTCGCGGAATCTCGCTATTCTCCAACCTAGATCATTTTCAGCTGCAAAGTGTTGCGAATAAGTGTACAACGCGCACCTACAAGCCTGGAACCATTCTTTTTCGTGAGAACGAAGAGGGTACGGTCTTCTATCTGGTCCTCTCAGGTGCTGTTAAGATTTACACCTCGAATAGTCAGGGTGAAGACAAGATTATGTCCATTCTCACAGCGGGCGATAGTTTTGGAGAGCTCGCTTTACTCGATGGCAAACCAAGATCAGCCACAGCTCAAGCGATCGAAGAGACAACGGTCATCTCTTTATTTGCGCGCAATTTTCAGATCTTGTTGAAGGAGCATTTCGATTTAAATCTCAGTATTCTCAAACAATTGAGCCTAAGGCTCCGTGAGACGAACCAGCAGGTTCATGACCTCACATACATGGATGCCAAGCAAAGAGTTGTGAAGAACCTGGTCAAGCTCGCTAATGATCACGGCAATCGGGTAGGGACATTCGTTCATGTCAAGATTAATCTCAATTACGATGAGTTATCCCAGTTGGCCGGCGTTTCCAAACCTCTCGTCTTCCAAGTACTGGCTGAACTGCAAACGAAGCGAATCTTAACGGTTTCGGGCAATCGATATCGACTGGATTTGAGCCAGCTGTAGGAAATCCATTCATAGCTCCTTCAGCATTTTTTTGAATTGTTCCATAGTTCTTCTATACTGAGCAACATCCGTCTGTCCCAGATACGGTGTAAAGGAGAAGTACCCGTTGAAGGATCGCTTAAGAAGGATCGACGCCATCTCCTTAAGCTCCGCATTCCCTTCCCCGGGCAGAACGGCTGAGCCGTCACCGAATAAGCCATCCTGGACGCGTAGAAAACATATCTCGTCTTTCAGCTTGCTATTATAAAAGGAATGAAAAAAAGGATGTGCCTTCCTTCTGACGAACTCTAGCGGATTAAAAATGATTCCCGTTTGCTCTGTCTTGATAGGCTTGTAAACCTCGGTTAGCTGACGGTCATCGGACAAAATCGAAGCCGTTTTATTCTCGATTACAAGCTTGATGCCCGTGCTTTGTGCTATAGGAAGTAAGTCTCTGATGCTATCGATCAGAGTTGCAATTCCCTCTTCGCTACCTCCTTCAGATGCTTGCACTTTGATACTCTCTACATTCAGCATGTAAGCTTTGGTGAACAATCGCTTATAATATTCAGAATCGGAAGCAGGTTTGCTGCCGCTAAGGAGCACAATTTTTTTATGATTATCGATGAGTAGATGCCTGCATGCCTCTAACTGTTCGCCATTCATCTGAGAAATGGATGCGCCTTCAGGACCATCCTCGATCTCCATATTCGTGATTAACAGCTCATTGCACACTTGGATCTTATTCTCCAAGCTGGTCGATACTGAATCGTCTACCAAGAGACTGAAATTATACATATGACCGTCACCTTATTCTATAGTTATTCTATTACGCATATTTCACAGGTAGGATCCGAGCAGCCCATTCCCTGGTGGCGCGAGGAATCAGTCCGGTCTTGCGAATAAAGCAGCCTGGACCATTGGCAGAAATTGCAATGCAGATTATGGCAAATGAAGAATAAGGGATCGCTCCGAAGCAGCTCCAGCCCAATGTCGAATAACCGCTGTACCTCCATTACCTTAACAACGGCATTCCCCATTCTCCCTTCCACCAGAGCGTCCCGTTTGCGCAGCTCCGGTGTAAAGCGGAGAAAATCTCTATGTCCAGGCGGGAACTTCTTCAATGTGAACGTCTTTTGCTCGTACCCATCGATATAGGTAGGTGCAGGAATGTCCAAGGTTAGAAGATAACGGGCATCAATCTCCTCTTCGAGACAATGCATGATCGTATTTCGGTCCATATCTACGCCGAGCAGCATGACCTTGCCGCCCATATCCTTGATTTTGTAGTAAGGGGAGCCGAGTCCACATCCCGTTGTGCATAGGTCATGGCCAGATGTAATCCATTCCGCATGCTTCCCCACGGCCGCAACCGAATGGACGGGATGCAGACTTCGATGAGCATCGCTTCGCAAGCGGAAAATTTCCGATATTTTGCCTACAGCAGAAGGAGTTCGACCTGCATCAAAAGGCTCCGCCCACATCGTCAGGGTAGACATCACGATCGTTCCTTCTTCTCCGACTGCCTCCAGAAGAGCCTCGACTACTGCAGCCGCGCCTCCTTCCACATAACCCATACTGGTCAGAGAGCTATGCACAAGGACAAGATCGCCCCTCCCTACGCCCATAAATGCCAAGTCTGCGAGCATACTGGTCTTATTCACCCTGTGCATTTGCGATTGCCTCCTGTTCAACAACTACTATTGCACGGCAAGGAACCGCGCTCGTACCCGCGATACGCAGCGGAAGTGCTGTAAGCCGGGCATTCACTTCTTGAATCTTCTCCAGGTTCACACAAGGGGCCAGCATAAGAATGTCGGCTTCATAAAAATCGTTGAAGAATCCTTCCGAGCTCTTGGGATTATCCCATCGCGGGAAGTCCGTGCCCAATAGACAGGGCTTCTTGGCGATAAGCCACTGCATAGCATCATAGGTAAAGTGAGGGGAATGCTCCAGATAACATGCATCCATCCAATGCTTGCCCCATCCAGTCGCTACCAGAATAGCTCTGCCTTCCGTGATGCTCTGGCTCCCCGAACAAGCTTCCAACTGATTTACATCAATCGGATGACTGGGTCCTGTGATTGAGAACGTATTCTCTTCGAGCTTCAGAATGGTGCAAGGAAGCTGGAATAGACGCTCCACGGGAATATCCGCTACTAGCTCCCCATGTTCATTACCAAAGTAGTGGGCAGGCGTCTCCAGATAAGTGCCCGTTTGCGAGTGCATCCCTTCGAACACCTCGCAATACACATCCACATCTACCCACGGTACTTTATCTAAGGGTCTTATATGAAATGCAGGAAAGGGCGCTGCGTAATTCCACATTCCGTCTTGGATCACTCCGGTAATATCAATAATTCTCATGCGATAGCCCCCAAGCTACAGTATTCAATCGATTGGATGGTATCATTATACTCGAACATAATCAATATATCGAACATGATTTTGTCTGATCAAAAAAATTGCAGCAACTGCTTGAACTCAATAAGCAAGCTCGAGAGCCTCCGTAATAAAAGAAGAACCTAGTTACGATGATCGGGGAGATCATCGCGCTAGGTTCTATTGGTATTTGAATCCTAGTTGATAGGATTCTATTCACAAATCATTGCGGTCTGTCCGTATGCATCATCTGCGACACTTCTCGCATGATTGCCTCTATATCCAATGCCGCAGCACGAAGATCTACTTGACGACCAGCACGCAGCGATGCCTCCACCTGTTCGACGATCAAATTCTTCTTCTGCAGGATCTCGTTGAGGTCGGCTCCCTGAACGGGAGGCTGTCCCCCATCGAACTGCAGCTGCCATTGCTGCTCAGCTTTCTTCACGCGTTCAAGCATCTGCATAAAAAGGGATATATTCTTACCATGCTCTTCCGTTCTCTTCTGCAAGGCATCTATGGATCGACCAAGCTTGGCTAGCTCAGGCTCTGCTTGCAAAGAATCAAATGCCGTAAGCTTATCTAACTGGCTGACTGTCAGGGTTGTTTGCTCCAACTGCTCCTTCAACACATCTAACGGGAAGCCAGTCTGCATCACTAGCTGGTTAATCAACTCGGTCACTGCCTTTAACTGATTGTCCAGCTGTCGCATCTGTTGATTCGCCTTCTTCACGGATTGTCCGATGCTCGACATATCCTGAAGATAGCGTTGCACACGATGGCGCAAATCCTCAGCCTCATGCACCAACAACTTGGCGTGATGTAAGGGCTCCAATAATGAAAAGAATGCGGGTCGATTGGCATTTAGCTTACCAGCTAGCTGTTGGGATTGTTGATGAAGGGCAAGAGCAGATTCTTGCATATGGCGCAATCTTCCTTCTGTCTCTCCCTCCGCTAATCCTAAATCCAGATCACGGAACGTATCCGTTGAAACTAATACCCCGCTCAGTTGAGCGGCTGTCTCCTGCTGTAATTGCGTTGCTTGCTTCAATAGTCGGGTTGTGTGGGAATGCTTGGCCTTAAGCACGAAGAATAGGATTACCAGCAATATAACGAGCACAGCGACCAGTAGAGGAATGAAATTAGCAAATACAAAAGAAAACAAAGCAGCGAAAAAAATAGGCACAACCGATTCAAGCTGGGATTCGATTAGATCCTCCATATGTCGGCCTCCTTGTAACTGTAATAATACAGTACGTTTCCCCAGGTGTTTGGTTTCGTTGCAACGAGGCTGACAGCAGGGATAAGGGATAAAAAAAACCATCCGCATGACACAAACGTCACGGGATGGCTTCTCCTTACCCTTGCTTCTTACCTCACTCGCACCACTTAATGCCTCCACCGCTCCAGCTTAGGGATGTTTCTCGTGAACAACCCGGTTAGAAACTTCGGGAAACCGAATTCCACCAGTTTCTGCTTCACGCGCTCCTTCATCTGATCGGCCGTCAGGTCGGGAAGCACGAAGCTTCCCGCCTCGTAGCAGTGGCTGCAGTACTTGCCGCTCTTCGAGCCGTCTGCTTCTGTGCCTCCGCCCTTCTCATCACGCGCTAACGGCATTCCACAGCTTTGGCAATTCTTGTACGTTGCCCCACTCATCTTTCATCCCTCTTCCAATAATAGTGTCCTATGGTGTGAAGAAATTTTGCGTATAGTAGATTTTCATCGTTCCACCAAAATAAACACCTACACCAAGCTGCGTAGTTTCCCCCAGGACGTTCAGGCGATGCCCCAAGGAGTTCATCCATCCGCTATGCGCGAATATCGCGCTAGTCTGCCCTGCTGCAATGTTCTCAGCTGCCCTGGTGAACTTGATTCCGTCATCCTTCATGCGGTCGAATGGGCTTTTCCCTGACAAATTCTCATGGTCAAAATACTTATTATTCGCCATGTCTTCGCTATGTTTACGTGCTGTCCCTGCAACTGCATCGTTCCAATTGAATACCTTCTTGCCGAATTTCAAGCGGGATACGTTGGCCAGATCAAACGATTGTCTCTCATAGGCATCGCGTAGAGCATCACTTGGCGCACCATAATATCCGGCCTTCCCGTCTTCCACTTGCTTCTTGATCACAAGCAGTGCTGCCGCCTTCTTACTATCGTGAGCATCCAAGAATATCGTAACATAGTTGCCGTCTAAAAGGTAAGTGGGCTCATTCTCTACTTCCTCCAATTGAAACCGAATATTCCCTTTAAGCATATCTCTCAACTGGGTTCCATAGGCCGCTTTGACTTGAACGCTAGTACTGCCTACCCTAATATCCTTGTCCGTAGACCAGTTAGCAGCATTCGAATATATAGCTACGACTTCCCCATCTAGTATTCCGATCTGAGCATAATTATTATAATCTGCGTTATAAATATACCAATGGAAGGCATACTCGCTCGCATCGACTCTTTGCGGCTGACCTAAGCGGAGCGTAACCGAGCTCTCCGTATCTCCAATCGCAACACCGCGCACCGCAAAAGCTGGTTGCGTCGGACTGACGACGGGATCCCCTGGAGGAGCGGCCATCAGCGTTAAGCGCTTGTCGACCAGATTGCGGATCAGCTGCAGAGATTCTGCCCGCGTCAGTGTATCATACTTGCCGAATCCATCGACAGTAGCTGCCGTTTTGCCCTGGACCAGCTTATGCTGCAGCAGGAATGAGATGGATTCATCCACCTTCAACTGCTGTCCTTGTGTAGCGGCAATAAGCCTTGCAACTTCCCCGCGCTGATAATATTCGTTGGCCCTTGACAGCTCGACTGGCCAGTTTTGCCCGGAAGCGTATTGAAAGTAGGCTCCGTACCAAGGAGTAAGCGTCTCTACGTATCCGCTATTCATCAATGCGAAAGTCCGCAATAGCATAGCGAGAAATTCAGCTTCGGTTACTACCTGATCCGGGTGAAATCCCCCATCCTCATAACCGTTCACAAGCTTCAGGGAAACTCCCCAGTTCACTGTATCCGCAGCCCAATGGCCGCGTGTATCATAAAAGTCTGCCTTAGCAGGCTCAGGCACAACGAGCAGCATCGCCACACTCAAAGAAATAACCAATAAACCCGTTACTAGCCTATTCCAAAGGTTCTTATAATTCGTCATCATGCCAGTCCACCTCCATCTATGTCCTATTGTGTAAATTCCACATAGAGAGGCGGGATTCCTGTACACTTCACACAATGTATCATTGAACGATTGAGGAGCTGCTACTGTTTAATACACATCTCGTCTTGTAAAAGAAATAAAGGATATCACAAGTGCCGACGCACCCCAAATCAACAGCACCAGCAAGGAAAAGCCAAGCGACATCCCTTCAATCGGCGGAGCTGCGTCCTCAAGATAATCGATCAGCTCCAGATTGACCATGAACAAATACTTCGCCGATTCCCACGAGGCCACCATGGCGCTCAGAATCGTCCCTGCTATAAGGCAGGCCAGCATAATCCCCATCACCGCCGCCGTGCTTCGGACTAATACCGAGAGCATGAACGTGATCGTGGCTACCACGAGCGAGACGAACCAGGCCAGTCCGAGCTCCATCAGAATATATTGCCATTGCGGCACCAAGTGCAGCCTCGTCGCATCCAGCTGGCCGTCCGTAACAGAGAATCCCGTCAGCACAGGGGCGGTCCACCCTTGGAAGCCGAAGACGAGTCCCGATATACCGGCGGACAACAGCCCGAACATAGTGATAATCAAGGAGACGGACAATGTTAAAGCCCAATATTTGCTCAGTAAAATTCGCCATCGTCGGACGGAACGTGTTAACAGCACCTTAATCGTACCGGCGCTATGCTCCGAGGAGACAAGATCGGCAGCTATTACCATCATCATTAAGGGCAACAACAGGCTAATCCCGTTCTCTACGAACCCTCGCACGAAGGTTGGTGCTCCAGGCTCCGAGGGATTAATGTCATAGTCCAGATAATAGCGTTGCTGCGCGATGCGGATTTGAAGCTCTTCCTTTGACTCCTCCGATGTCCGGCTGCTCGTCAAGCGATTCTCCCAACCTGCAATGCGTTGCTCCAGAGCAACTCTCCAATCTACATTCCCGAACCGCTTCTGGTTCTCCTCCGCCTGACGGTATTGGGCATACGTGAACAGCGAGATCAGGATCGTTAGGATCAGCACCACCACTACGAGTCTACGCTTTCCCATTAGCTTGATCATTTCGTTATACACTAGATTAATCAATGCTTTGCCCTCCTGTCAGCTCGATGAACAGATCCTCCAGAGAAGGGAGCTTACGGCTCATCTCCGTCACAGTTACTCCTGCTTCGACTAGTGCTTGATTCCAGAGACCGACCTCTTGCTCGTTATACGGAGTCAACACCAGCTCTCCTCGCGTCTCGACGCCTCCCGTAAGCTGCTGCAGCACTCGAATGCCTTCCGATTGAGGAGACAGCCGCCAGCTTATCCTTTCCTGCTGGGCGAGCAGGTTATGAACCGTGTCCACCCGAACAACCTGACCTTTGGCAATAATAGCAACCCGATCACACATCAATTGAATTTCACTTAACAAGTGACTGGATACCAATACACTCAGACCTTGCTTCTCAGCCAAATAGCGAATGAATTCTCGCATCTCGCGGATCCCTGAAGGATCTAGCCCATTAGTCGGCTCGTCCAATATGAGCACCTTCGGATTCCCAAGCAATGCCTGAGCAATACCAAGTCTTTGCCGCATTCCGAGCGAGTAAGTCTTCACTTTATCGTGAATTCTCGCGGTTAATCCAACAAGAGCGACGACTTCCTTAATCCTCGCATCATCAATCCCTTTCACCATCCGGGCAAAATATTGCAGGTTGTTCCAGCCGGTCAAATAGGAATAAAGCTCCGGATTCTCTACAATGCAACCAAGGTTGCCCATAGCCTCCGGAAATTGCTTGTGAATATCATATCCGCATACTTGAATCGTGCCTGCCGTTGGCTTGATGAGACCCACCAGCATACGGATCGTCGTTGTTTTCCCGGCCCCGTTCGGTCCAAGGAACCCGAATACCTCACCCCGCTTCAATTCGAAGGACAAGCTCTGAATGATCTCTCGTTTGCCAATTACTTTGCGCAAGCCTCGGACCGACAATGTAATCTCGCTCATATGCCCACCCCCTTTTACCATGTTATTAGTGAAGCTACCCGTTCGCCGATCAGCCGATATCCAGCGGCATTGGGGTGGAACAAATCGCGCGCCAGGTAATCCTGTACTTTCAATTGAAAAAGATCAAAGGTAGGGACAAGCACAGCCTGCGGATATTGCGCAGCAATCTCGGCAGCCTTGTAATTCCAATCTCTTACGATCTTAGTCGTGGTCACGGTATCCTGCAGCTCTATGAACGGATTATATAGTCCAATCAGGAAAATTCGGGCATTGGCATTCAGCTCCCGAAGCTGTTTAAGTATGGCACCCAACTGAGTCAAATACTTATCTTCGATTTCTTTGATCCTTTGCGGATTCAAGTTGCCAAGCGTCTCTCCGCCCAGGAAGAGGTCATTCCCGCCTATGCTCAGCACAAGAACGTTAGCTGCTTTCACTTGCTGCTGCAGTTGGCTTTGACCAAGGGTTGCGGCCAGTTGAGTAGAGGTTTGTCCATTTACACCATAATTATCTATCACAATCTCTTGCTTCGTCTTGCTCTTCAATTCGTCCGCCATATATCCCACGAATCCTTTTCCGTCGGGGTCTCCTGTCCCCCTCGCGAGCGAATCTCCTAACGCTAGAACGCGAAAGCTGCCTTCCTGGGCCGCGGGTGCAGATGTCACGGCAGGTGTTGCAGACGGCTTCGGAGGAGCCTCTAATGTGGGCGGGATGTCACGGAAGTAATCCTGAAGTGTCCAGGACAGTCCACCCAACCAGGCAATGCCTGATAGAACGGATACGACCATGATCCATTGAATCCATTTCTGTCTCACATTTATTACCCCTTTCCTGTTCTGGAGGAGTCTGATCTTCCTAGTCTTTTCATACGGTTACGCAGTTACTGTGGTTGCATTAAACCTTACGGCGATGCGAACTTTACAGGGAATTAAAGCTGCGCATTCCTTATGTCATTTTATTTCCACAGTCCAAATACCCGGTTTTGTCCGCACTTATCCCTTTCACTCCCGGTGTGCAACTCATACAAATAAACTAATCTACTCATAATTGGGGTGAATGACTAAATTCTTGTCCGCCGGAGGTAGCAGCATGAATATATCTGTTGTAATGGCAGTCTATAATGGTGAACAGTACGTAGAACACTCCATTAACAGCATCCTGGGACAAACATACAATGATTTCGAGTTAATTGTCGTCGATGACGGGTCAACCGACTCTACGTGGGACATTCTTCAAAGCTTCTCGGACTCAAGGATGAAGATTTTCCGTCTTTCCCCGAACGGCGGAACTGCTAAAGCTATGAATTATGCGGTCCAGCAGTCATCAGGGAAATGGATTGCCATTCAGGATGCCGATGATTGGAGTCACCCTGACCGATTAGCCATTCAAGCTAAGTATGTTGGAGACCATCCCAAGATTGCGGCACTAGGAACACGAATTTCTTGCATCGGAGATAAGAATATTCCAACCGATCACCTGGAGCGAGCGGAAAAGTTGTTGAATCGCACAGGGAGGAAGAAAATGTACAAGGAGAGGTATTCCATTTGTCCGTTATGCCATGGGACTGCCATGATCTCAAAAGCGAAGTTCTTAGAAGCGGGAGGATACGACACCAGGTACAAAATCACCTACGATTACGATTTATGGTTAAAGCTTTTTCAGCTAGGTCCGATTCAAAAGATGCGTAAAGTCTTATATCACTACAGACTTCATGAGGAGTCTCTATCCCATCTTAACGGAACTACTACCTATATCGAAAAACTGAGATGCTGCGTACAAAGACTGAAGCAGTTCGAGCTAAGTCAAGGTACCCAACCTCCTCGTCTTATCGTGATAGGCAATAAGCAGGTATGTCACATTATGAAAAAAAACGTGGCTTCTACGTGTCAAATTCATGTTCATTCCTATATACACTCTGATATAGAGGATCAAGCCGAATCGATCTGCAAGTTGCTTGAGCGCGGGGAGATTGACGGCATCATCCAACTTTATCACAGGTTACTGGAAACCACGACACGCTATTTTCTAAAAAAAGGCCTTGTCGTGAACCGAAATTTATTTAGCCTATAACATGGATAAGAGCTATGGAAAATCCATTCGAAAGGAGGCAAGCTCTTGAAGAAGCCCGTTTGGAGCAACACCAAGATAGATATAATCATTCCCTCCCTCAACAAAGACTTGGACGTTCTTCCTTATGTAGTAGAAGGTGCCCGACAATATATCAAACACCCGATCCATAACATATATATTGTTTCTCCTAATGATCACGCCTTAAAAGAGTTTTGCAAAAACCACGGATGTATTCATATTGATGAAAACAAATCCCTGCCCATCACAAAGGCAGATATCGCCTATACGGCAAACGGTATCGATCGATCCGGTTGGATTCTTCAGCAACTCATCAAACTGAATGGCGACCAAATAAGTGAACAGGAGCATTATCTGGTCATTGATTCCGATACGGTGTTTATACGACCCAATTGCTTCGAGCACCGAGGAAGAGTAATTTTTCATACGGCAGACGAATACCATCCGCCTTATTTCACCACCTACGAGAAGTTGCTGGGAATCACTCCTTCTTCTTCCAAGTCATTCTGTACGCACTATATGCTATTCGAGAAACTCAAAGTGGCCAAATTAAAGAAAACCATTGAACAAAGATGGAATACCTCATGGCATAAGGCTATTCTGCAAAACATCGACAGGACTACCCATTCTGGATTCTCGGATTACGAAACGTATGGGAATTTCGTTCTGTCCACATACCCTGGGCATGTTAGGTTAAAGTACTGGCGTAACAAAAGCTTGCGGCGGCCCCTCTTGGAACAGACGATGGGGCTACAAACGCAGAAGCTGTCCAGAAGATACAATACTCTCTCTTTTCATAGCTGGAACACTTCATGGTGACGGACAATCTTCAGAAACCAAATATTCCTCTGATCACCATGACATCATTGGGGGAGAACGGTCGATTCGGGAACCAGCTCTTTCAGTATGCTTTTCTGAAAATTTACGCCAAACGCTACCGTCTACGCGTGCGAACCCCAACTTGGATCGGGCAGCACTTATACGGCCATAGCGACAAACCAATTCGCAGAAGACTCCCTAGAGTATATGAGAATCACATTTCGGATAAAGAGGTCTTATTGACAGCCTCAAACCCTCTATATGTCAATGTGGATTTCTGGGGTTACTTTCAATTCCACACCCAGTACTACGCCCCCTATAAAAAGTATTTCTGTTCCTTGTTCACACCTATCCCAAAGATACAGGAAGAGCTGGGCAACGGGATTGGGAAGCTGCGTTCGAAAGGAAAGACGTTGGTTGGGCTGCATATAAGAAGAGGGGATTACCTGCTTCGCACGAATCACGAAATTTATGGGAAGCTGCATTTTCCAACTCCATGCTCTTGGTATCAGGAATGGCTGAAGTCGATTTGGGCGAAACTCGAGGAACCGATCCTTTTCATAGCAAGCGATGAACCGAACAGCGTTCTCCGCGATTTCTCCGAGTACAAGCCGATTACAGCCAAGGACTTATTTCCCTCTTTCCCGGAGGCAGAGTTTTATCCAGATCATTATATTCTGTCCCAATGCGACATATTGGCTATATCTAACAGCACCTTTTCCTATACGGCAAGTATGCTGAACAACAAGGGGACTATTTTTGTGCGCCCCGATCTGGAAATGCAACGATTGGTGCCTTATGCTCCGTGGAATAGTCCAGTCAATCCTTGGTTATATTTAATTGGATTTTAAGCTGGTTACAGGAGAAACAAATCAAGGTTCATGCGCATGCCTTGTTTTAGCAAATATTGCTTGATTTTCGATTTCTTTGGACAATCAAGCACAACAATTCCGTTAATCTCTTTGCTTTTAAACATTTCGCTGGCGTTGACCATTTTCTCCTCTATCTTGTTATATTTGAAGTAACGGAGCACTTCGACTCCGCTTGAAGGAATAATAGAATTCATCAGATTGATGCAGCTTTCCTGTGGACCGAACACAACGAATTTCGGTAAAGGTTCTGCCGCATAGCGCCTCCGAATCGCAGCAAATGAACTCCTTAGCTTTTCATTCAACATCACTTCCCAATTCGAGTGGGAAAGGGAGGAGTCATGGACGCGGTATTGATAAAGAACCTTTTGAAGCTTGTCGATCGCTCCGATCTCGAACATGCGCATCCACAAATCATAATCGTATGCCACCTTGTACTCGGTATTATAGCCCCCTGCTTTCAGGAATGCATTTTTGGAGAACATAACGGAGCCATGACACAACGGGCATCTTTCATATCGAATATTCAGGAGTTCGTTTCGGGATATACAGGAATTGTAGAATCCATCCACATTTAAGAGGTTTTGTTCGGGGATCGATTTTTTCCCGGATATACTCTTGACTAGAGCGCCTACTGCGATCACGTCAGGATTGGACTTCACATAATTGGATTGTTCCTCCAGTCTTAGCGGCAGACTGATGTCATCTGCGTCATGGATAGCAATCCAGTCACTTTTTGCTTTTTGGATGGCGAGGTTGAGAGCGTTTGCGGCCCCTCGATTCTGAGTTAAATGAATAATACGGACCCGATCATCCTTAATTTCATCCAGAACACTCTTCGTGCGATCTGTCGAACCGTCATTCACAATGATATACCTCAACTTCCTATGAGTCTGGGTCAGGATACTATTAATGGACGATTCGAGGTAAGCTTCTCCATTATAAACAGCGGTCACTACGGTGATCTTCACTTGTACACCATCCTTACACCTATAGATATGTACAATTAATCTATGACGGCTGCAATCCTGAAGTGCTTTTCCAGATGCAAGACGGCCTGATTATTGCCGTTCAAGCACAAAGAGGCGCTAGAACAAATCCCGATGTGGATCTGTCTCCAGCGCCTCTTCCTGTACTTGCATTAATAGGGATCCGCTTGCTTCCCTGCTTGTTCGGCCTGCTTCACGGGATTATTTCGCGTTATACGCGTCGGTCAACGCCTTAGCGACATCTTCGCCGCCGACTTTTTGCCATTTGCTCACGAATTCGTCGAATGCCGAGACTGGCAACGCGCCGGTAATGATTTTCAGGAAATACTCGTTCTTCAGGTCGAGAATTTCTTTGCTCTTCTTGTCGGCCGCTTCGACCGGCGGCAGCAGGTCGACGACATTCTCGTACTTGGACGATTTGAGCAGCGGGTTGAAGTACGGCCCGAACCCTTTTTGCTCCATGCGCTGCAGCCCGAGCCCGATCGTGTCGAACATGTTGTAGTAGACGCGGAAACGAATTTTTTCGGCTTCCGGCGTGGAGCTGTATTTGCCGTCCTGCTTGTTGTAGTGCTTCCCAAGCTCGCCGAAGGAGATATAGTCGATCAGCTCGTTCGTCGACACTTTGTTCAGGAATTGTACGACCTCCTTCGCTTTCTTGCTTGCCTTCGGCACAACCATGTAGCGGGTCACGGAGCTGAGCTTCGCCATGCCATACGAGCCGTTCGTGCCGGTGACGGCATCGATGTAGCCAAGATCGGAGGTGGCGATTTTCGCTTTAAGCGCGTCGTCGGTCGTCTTGGCGTCGGCCCAGCCCATCGTCGTCATGAACGCTTTGCCGCTAACGAATTTTTCTTTGACGTTCTCCAATTTGTTGACGACCGATTCTTTGTCGAGCAAGCCTTCGCTATACAGCTTGTTGGCAAAAACAAGGAAATCCTTGGAAGCAGGCGAAGCCGGATTGTAGATTACTTTGCCGTCTTTGAATGTATAATCGACCGGCGGCACGAACATGGCCAGGATGCCGTCGAGCGCACTAAGCCCCTGCGACAGATTCGCCGTGAACGGGATCATGTCCGGCTTCTTCACTTTGACTGTCTTGAGCGCGGCGTACAATTCATCCTGCGTCTTCGGCTCGGCGATGCCAAGCTCCTTCAACACATCCTTGCGCGTCAGCAGAGCGGAGTTCGGCGTACCGAAGTATGCCGCCCGGATCGCATACAGCTTGCCGCCGGACATCGCCGATTTCATCTGCTCCGGGGAGAAAATTTTCTTGATGTCGGGACCGACTTCGTTGACCAGCGCATCGAGCGGCGCAAGCAAGCCTTGCTGCACGAAGCTGCCGAACAGCGCCTTGTCGTTCATGATCAGCAGATCGGGCGTATCTCCAGATGCCATGGTCAAATTCATCTTCTGCCGCGCCGCTTCGGCATCCTTCGGCAGCAGTTCCCATTGCACGTTGAAGCCGGTCTTCTCGCGGATCATGTTGGCGATTTCATTGTTGTTCACATCGGACCCAGACGGGAATTCTTCCACATTGCTCGGGACGAGCACCTTCAGCGTCACTTTCTCTTTCGGCGCAGCGGACGCAGATGCCGCTGGCGAGCTTGATGCAGACGACTTCGTATCGTCTGATTTGCTGCCGCAGCCAGCGAGCGCGGTGCCGGCGAGCAGCATGGCCGCCATCGTCAGCCCGAGTTTTTTCTTATACCCCTGTGTCATGTTTTAAATCCTCCCTTTATCTATTTATCAGCCTTTTACGGCGCCAAGCACGACTCCTTTGACGAAAAAGCGCTGCAGGAACGGATAGACCAGCACGATCGGCAGAGTAGCCGCCACTACTGTCGCGCCGCGGATCGACTCCGTTGACACGTTCACCTGCTCCAGCATATTGACGTTGTTGCTCGCATCAGAAGCATTCAAAATCATTTCCCGCAGGAACACCTGAAGCGGCAGCAGCTTCGCATTGTTGATATACATCAGGGCATCGAAGTAACTGTTCCAATACTCTACCGCGCAGAACAGCGCGATTGTCGCGATAACCGGCATAGCCAGCGGCACCATGATCGAAACCAGGATGCGGATGTTGCTGGCGCCGTCGATTTTGCCCGATTCCTCGAGGCTGTCCGGCAAGTTCATGAAATAGAGTCGGACGATGATCATATTGAACGGACTGACAAGTCCCGGAATGATGAGCGCCCATAACGAGTTGACGAGACCAACGCCCTTGACGACGAGATAGGTCGGGATAATTCCGGCGCTGAACAGCATCGTGAACACGTACAGCATCATGATCATCTTCTGCCCTTTCAGGCGGCTGCGGGACAGCGCATACCCGGTGCACACGGTAAGCGTCACGTTGATCAACGTACCGACAATCGTAATAAACACGGAATTGCGAAACGACGTTATAAATTTCTGGCTGCCCAGGACGATATCGTAGGCCGCCGTCGTAAAATGCACCGGCCATATCGTCACTTCGCCGGCCATGACGCTCGCCTCATCGCTGAGCGATTTGGCGGCGATGTTCAGCACCGGGATCAGGCAGGCCAGAATGACAAGGGAGAGCAGCACGTAATTGACCCATTCGAATATCATTTCGCCCCTCGTCCGAAGCTTCATGACACATTCCTCGCTTTCTCTTTCGCATTCCGCTTATTCGCTAGCCCGGTTACCAAAGGCTGCGTTCGCCGAATTTTTTGCTGAAATAGTTGGCCGTCGCGATAAGCGTCATGCCAATAACCGATTGAAACAAGCCGATGGCGGTCGTGAAGCTGTATTTCATTTCGGTCAATCCGATGCGATACACGTAAGTCCCGATTACATCGCCTACGCTGTAAACGAACGGGCTGTAGAACATGAGCACCTGCTCCAGATCGTTGCCAAGCGCGCTGCCGATTCGCAGCAGAATAATGAAAATGATGACGTTGCGGATGCCGGGCAGCGTGATGTGCCAGATTTGCCGCATTTTGCCCGCGCCATCAATGCGTGCCGCCTCGTATTGCCCGGTATCGATGGACAGGATGGCGGATAAGTAGATGATCGAGGACCAGCCGGTTTCCTTCCAAGCCGCCGATAAGACCAGAACGCTGCGGAAAAACCGTTCATCGGCGATCATCATGATGTCTTGCATGCCAAGAAAGGAGAACAACCCTTTCAGTACGCCCGTTTGCGGCGATAGCAGGTTGATGAAGAGCGCGCTGATAATGACCCACGACAAGAAGTGAGGCAGGTACGAGACGCTCTGCGTTACCCGCTTGAATGCCAAATTGCGCACCTCGTTGATCATAAGCGCAAGTATGATCGGCAGCGGAAACTGGAAGACCAGCTTATACAAGTTGATCAGCAGCGTGTTGCGCAGCACTTCCCAGAACTTAGGTTGATCCATCAGCTCTTTAAAATGCTTCAGCCCCACCCACGGGCTCCCCCATATGCCGTCGAACAGGTTGTAATCCTTAAAGGCAATGATCGTTCCCAGCATCGGGACGTACCGAAACACGAGTATCACCACAAGTCCGGGAATAAGCAGCAAATATAGATCGTAGTCGTTCCGCAATAGGGTCCGCCAAGCGCTTCGTCGGACAGGCGGCGCCTTAGGCGCAACGATCGTTCCCTCCTCCACATTTGCCATGTGTAGACACATCCTTTCCGCGTTGCATCTGAAAATGGTCGGCTTGCAATCGCTTTCACTTTACTCTTTTGATTATAGAGAAATAAAAAGACCCCGAAAACGGGGCATTCCTACGATAAGGTGTCGGATCTTACGCTATTTGATAACGCTTCCAGTGAGCCCGCCTGCAGCCGCAGCCGGATTGCCGTCCCACTTCCGGGCTTGCTGCGGATTTTCACGTCGAACCCCGGTCCGTAGGCCAGCTTCAGCCGCTCTTGCACATTGCGCAGTCCATAGCCGGGGCTTTCGGCCAGCAGCAGCGTGGCGGCAATCTCGCGGCTCATGCCTGCACCGTCGTCGAATATGAAAAATTCGACCGCCTCTCCCCGCAGCCGCCCGCGCAGCGTGATCGTACCCGCTTTGCTAGGGCGCTTGTTGATCCCGTGCACAATGGCATTCTCGACGATCGGTTGGAGGATCAGCTTCGGGATTCCGACCCGGTTCAGCTCGGAGTCGACGCGTGTCTCGAAGCGGAGCGCGCCGCTGAAACGGATATTTTGAATTTCCATGTAGGCGCGAACGTGCTCCAGCTCTTTCTCCACGGCGATCGTTTCCTGGCCGCGGTTCAGGCTGATGCGGAAAAACTTCGATAAATTCGTCACCACGTGCGCGATGTCAGGCGCTTTCGACGCGAGCGCCATCCATTTGACGGTATCAAGCGTGTTATACAGGAAGTGCGAGTTGATCCGCCCTTCCAGCACCTTCATTTCCTCCCGCTGCTTGTTGATTGTAATCGTATAGACTTCGTCGATCAGATTTTTGATTTGCACGGACATATTATTGAACCGCCGCTGAAGCAGTGAAATTTCGTCGTTGCCGGTAATCGCCACCACTTCGCCGAAATTCCCTTGCTCAATGCCCTTCATCTTGTCGCCGAGGATGTGAATCCGCTTCGTAAACGTGCGCGACAACAGCACAGACAGCGCCAACACGAGCACGACGACCGATACGGACAGAAGCAAAATGTACAATCCGATCGACTTGCTCTGGCTCGTGATGTTCACCGCCGGAACGAGCACTGCAAGCCGCCAGTCGGCGTTGCCGACCGGTTGGGTGAGCAGCAGGTAGCTGCTTCTACCGGGCCGAATGGTGCGATATCCTTGCTCGTCAGCGGGAATTTCCTGCAGCATCCGGCGCACCTCGTCCTCGTCCGTCTCCAACTGCTCCGGCATCTGTGTATAGGACGAGACAAGCGAGTTGCCTTTGTACAGCATCGCGCGATAAGGCAGCGCAAGATTCATGTCCTTGAGGACACCCACCAGCGTCTCTTCGTCCACGTCGATCGCAATGACGCCCAGCGTCTGACTGACGGCTTCAAAATCCTTCATGAGACGGTACAGCGAGACGATCGATTTCTGCACATTGCCGAGATAATTGGTCACGCCGAGATAACGCCATTCCATCGCACTCGGTTTCGCCATCAGCTCCTTGTTGAGCTTGGCCGATTCTTCCGCGCTGATCGGGAAAATGTTGAAATTCTCCGTCGTATAAAGCGGGTTGTTCGGCACGAGCAGCCGAATGCGGAATATGTTGCGGCTCTTCTCCAGATTATGGATGATTTCGACAATCGCCTTGTAATCGCCGATCACGTCGCCGATTGTCAGCTCCTGCCGGCTGGCCCGGCGCAGAATGTTCTGCAGTTGCACGTTCGTGTAAGTGATGTCGGAAATGTTCTCGACCTCGGTCAGCCGGTACGAAATGTTGATCGCCGTCTGGCGCAGCGCTTCCAAATATGCGCGGCTCGTCTGCTCCTCGATGATGAACGACGATTTGCGATAAGAGAAAAAGCCGATGATCACCGACGGAATGAGCAAAATGGCGATGAAGGCGATCAGCATTTTGCTTCGCAGCTTAAGCCGGGCGTCGAAGCGGACGAGCAGCCGGAACAGCCCCATCATCTTGCCTTCTCCCGGTATTCGCTCGGGTTCATGCCGACTTCCCGTTTGAACAGCTTCGTGAAATACTTGCCGTCCTTATACCCGACCCGCTCCGCCAATTCGGCGATCAAGAGGCCCGGCTCCTCGCGCAGCAGCAGCTTCGCCTCTTCGAGCCGCAGCTGCGTCAAGGCGTCGATCACCGTCACGCCGGTTTCTTTCTTGTACAGGCCCGCCAAATAATTCGGCGACAAATGCACGTGCGCCGCCAATTGCGCCAACGACAGCTCCTCGCGGAACGAGCGCTGCATGTATTCCGTGGCCGCGAGCACGACTTTGCGCCGGTCGGGCTTGCTGTGGATGGCGGCAGCCAGCCCGTCGAGCACTTCGGCCAGCAGCCGCTCCAGCTCGTGTTCGCCGCAGGCGGTGCGTATGCCGGCGAGCGCCTGCTCCCCGGCGGCCGCGCCCGCGGCTTCGAGCAGCGCGCCGAAGCGGCGGGCGATCTGCAGGAGCAGCATGCTGCTGAACGCCTGCAGATACGGCAGCGCATGCGGCCCCGTGCGGCGGACCGCGCCGGTGAAGCCGAGCAGCGCATGCTGCACCTCGGCTCGGTCGCCGCGCTCCAGCGCCGCCAGGATCGCCGCCTCGCGCTGCGCGATGTCCGCTAGCAGCGGCTCCTCGTGCTCGGCGCGGGCCGCTTCGTAGACGGCGACTGCAGCGCCGTCGCCGGCAGCCTGCGCGCCAAGCAGCGCGATCCGCGCCTGGCGGAACGAGTGGCGGATATCGGCGAGCCGCGCCACGGGAGCACCGATGCCGATGCGCGCGGCATGCCCGGGCAGCAGCCGGCCGATGGCGTCCGCCGCTTCGCGCGGTTCAGCAGCGACGATGGCGCCGCAGGCGCCTCCGCCGGCGTCGAAAAGCAGCAGCGGCGGTTCGATGCCTTGCGCGGGCTCCGGTGCCGGTGCCGGGCGGACGCCTTCGGTTTCGATGTACGCGGCGCGGTAAGCGGACGTGGCTCCCTTTTCCGTCAGCGCGTCAAGCACCGCATCGTCATCGCCGAGCACTTCGCGGTAAGCCGCCAGCGCCATCTCGTCTAGCTCGCGGTACATCAGCTCCTGCAGGAACCGCTCGCGCACGAGCGAGCGCGACACGCCGACGTGCCGCTCCAGGCTGTTCAGCCGCTCGTTGCGCGCCCGTTCCTCGCCGCAGTCGCGCAGCACCTTTCGCAGCACGTCCTCGAGCTCCTCGGTGTGGAACGGCTTCAGCAAATAGTCGACTACCTGCAACTTGAGCGCCGACTTGATGTACTCCACGTCTTCATGGCCGCTGATCATAACAACACGGATAGTTTTATCAGGAATGTCGGTGCGCAGCCGGCGGACGAATTCGATGCCGTCCATCTCGGCCATGACGACGTCGGTCAGTATGATGTCGGGCCGCAGCGCCACCGCCATGTCGAGCCCCATCTTCCCGTCGACGGCGTCGCCGATCAGCTCGATGCCGTATGCCGGCCAATCGAGACAGCCTTTCATGCCTTCACGGATCAGCTCTTCGTCCTCGACAATCATCAGCGAGTACATCGTGCGTCCCTCCCCTTGTTGGTTGCTACCTTATCGACAATTAGTTAACCGCTTTCATTTTATCGAGCCAAATCATTTATCTCAGTGATAAAGTGAATGATAAAACCTTTCTCAGCATCCGTCAACCGCGCTTAACCCGTGCAAAGCACAATTGCCTCCCCGGCGAAAGGTCGGGGAGGTTTATAGGCATTACGTGAAATAATACTTCGACAAGTCCCGTCCTTTTAGCGCATACCGCTTGTAATGCTGGTAGTGTGCCTTGTACAGCTGTCCGTTCTTCGCGGGCGAGTAGGTCAAGTACATCTGCTTGCGGCTGACGTTCGAAGTGTTCGCGCCGCTCTGATGCGGCGTAAACGAGTGAAACAGGATGATGTCGCCGGGATTCGTTTCGACGAGCTCGCCGGTGCCCGGGTCGATCTCGGCGATTTCTTCGGCGTTCATGTTGCGCAGCGAGCCCGGCTCGGAGCGGAAGCGGTCGTGGTAACCGGGGAACAGCTCGAGCCCGCCGTTTTCCTTGGTCGCGCCATCGATCGCCACCATCACCGAGATTAGGCCTTCCATCGGGAACACTTGCCAATAGGCCGCGTCCTGGTGCATCGTATAGCCGTTCGTGCCCGGTAGCTTGAAGATCAGCTTGTCTTTGAACAGCAACGGTTCGTCCATATAAATGTCGCGAAGCGGAGCCAAGATGCGTTCGTCCTGCACCATCGACTTGAACACCGGCGATATGTCATGCACCGGATCGAGCTTCTCGATCTTCACCACATCGTTCGGGTACGTACGGTAAGCGACACGGGCGTTAAAAGGATCGTTGTACGGACTCGGCGTCAGCAGCCGGTCGCATTCCAGCTGCATCACCTTCGCTTCCGCCTCGCTGAACACATTGCGCAGAATCAAATATCCGTTTTTGTAATAAGAATCGATTTGCTCGTTCGTGAGAATATTCAACGCCTGTTTCATAAATGTTGCGCCTCCGTTATGTTTTTGCCAGGTTATTCGGCTGATACCTTCATTCTAGTGCAGCCCCTTCCCAAACGCCATGCCGTGTTTTATAATATTTCATATCCTTTTTTGCAGCTGTCAAATGAGTGAGGAGTGAGACGATCGGATGCATGGAGCGAGGGTCAAACGATATACGTGCAGCGGGCCGCGCGAGAAATTTTCGCTGGAGGAGGATGTGTACGAGGGGTGGGTCATGTTGGCGGCGCAGACAGGGTCGTTCATGTTTGCGATGATGGAGGCAGGAGAAAAAAGCGATGAGGATGCGAGGAACGAACGTGGAGAAGCGGCCGTTGCGAAGAAGGGGGGAGTAGGAGACGATCAGAAGGGTGAGGAAGAGAAGGCAAACGAGGCGAAAGCGAATGGAGACGCAACCGAAATCGATCACTGGGAACGCGAAGGCGTAGCCGGTTTCGGCGAGCTGCTGCTGTGTCCGCCGGGAACGACGCTGTGGCGGCGGGCGCCGGAGCCGATGTCGTTCGTTTTCGTCGAATACGCCGCCGAAGATAACGATCGATTCGGCGGCATTCCCCTTCGCGGCGGCAAAGTGCGCATCCGCGACGTGCAGCGGCTCAGTTCGTCGTTCGGCTATATGAACGAGCTTCATGACCGGAATGGCGGTGCCAATCCGGACGCGGCCGTCGCGCATCTGGTCGCCGATCTACTGTTCGTCATCGCGCGCGAGCGCAGCACCGCGGACCGCCTGAGGGAACGGCGCGCCGCCGAACCGCTGATGCACCATGCGGCCGCCTATATTGAGCAGCACGCCTGCAGCGCAGGCTTCACGCTCGGCGCGCTGGCGGACAAGCTCGGCATTACCGGCCCGCATCTGACGCGGCGCTTCCAGGCCGCCTACGGCACGGCTCCTGTCGCCTATGCCACCGAAGTGCGCCTGGCGCGAGCTCGACGCCTTTTGGTCGAAACCGATGCGACGCTCGATTCGATCGCCGACCAGTGCGGCTACCCGAACGGCTTTTACCTCAGCCGCGTGTTTACGCGCGCCATGCGTCTCAGTCCGTCCGCGTACCGCAAGACGCATCGTATCTAACGCCCGGTCGCCTGCCTTCAAAAAAGCCTTCATGTCCGCATAGTAAGCGTGGACATGAAGGCATATTCGATTTGTCCTACCGGCCATCGGATCGAGACCGAGGACAACAAACCCGCTAATTTCCTATGATAATAAATAAAGGCATCCCTGATTTATAGGGAGACCACCAATTTTTGTAAGGGGACTGTTTCCGGTCGTCCGAGGATAAATTTCCAAAAGGCACTCTCCGCAGAGACATTCAATCACTTTATTTTCCCTTACCAACACGCTTCTCACTGATATTTCTGAGCCAGGCCACCTAATGTTACCTTGTTCTTTCCTGTTTCCTTGGATAAATATAGAGCGGAATCAGCCTGTTGATACAACTCCTCGAACGTAACGCCGCTCTTATTCGTATAGACAACGCCAATGCTTGCCGTCATGGAGATTATCAGATCCCCACGAAGTTCAATCGGGCTCGCTTCCATCAGATGACGGAATTTCTCCGCTTCTTGCATACTCTCTTCCTCACTCAACCCGCTGAGACATACCGCGAATTCTTCTCCCCCCACTCTCCCCACGATGCCATTAGCCTTGAAAAGATTACGTAGTTGATCAGAAAAAGCAATGAGTGCTTGGTCACCTGCCAGATGGCCGTACCTATCGTTAATCGATTTGAAATTATCAATATCGATCAATAACAACGAGATTCGATCTTCTGCTCGTGTTAACCGGTTACAGACCAACTGCAGGAAATGTCTGCGATTGAACAAACCCGTCAATTCATCGATAGTCGCTTGAACAATCAATTCCCGTTCATAACGCTTCTTATCACTATGGTCCGAAAAAATAAGTAGCATCCCGGTATTAAGGGAGTCTGGAGTCCCGATCGGAACAAGAGTAATTTCATAACAGAGGTCCCCCTCTCCGTCCACAGCCACGGTGAGCTCCACTGTTGTTTCTTGCTTGTTGATGTACGACGACAGAAGCTTCGGATGATTAAATAAGCTGTGAGTGATAGGTTGTCCAATCCGACCCGCCTCGCTTATTCCGCTGAGGGTCTTCAGCATTCGTTCTGCCGAAGGATTGAGGTCCGCGATAGTATCATACCGATCCGTAAGCACAATGCCGTCCTTCATGTTGATGTATATTTTATCCTTGGCAATCGGCCATATGGAGAGCATTCCGAACCGCAATATAGCGAAATAAATAATACCGCCTGTTGGAAAGAAAGTTAAAGCGCTGATTCCTAGTATCTTGATATTCAGTACGGGGAGCAGGAGGCTGAATGTGATCGGGACCACCAGACCGATGATCAACAGGATGTGCTGTTTATAGTAATACTTTGGCGTGTTACGCAAATGAACAATTAGAATGAAAACAGCGAACAAACAGAGCACTTGGTTGCAGACGATTAGAGTCATACTGAGCAAGGTCGGCTTAACGGTGATTCCGCTTAATGTCCCCATCGTTTCCAGACCGACACTGCTGCGCATAAGGTGATGGTACTGATCGGTAAAAATAAGCAGAATATACCCCACAATTGGAATTAATAGCAGGAATAACTGCCTTCTGGGCAATCCATTCGGTGTTCGGCCCACGTAATCTTTGGCAAGCGCATATATAAACAAGCCGGTTAGGAACAACGGAATCTGTTGCACATTCCTCCACCACAATTTGATCATAAAAGAAGAGGTCATCAATTCGAGCACCGTAGTGATGACGGTCACGGATCCCAGCAGCATCACAATCCAGAAATATCTTCTGCCAGGTGTGTTGCGATAAGGGTAGGACAGATAGGTCAGGTAAATACCGAAAGCCGCTCCAATTAACAAATAAAACGGATACCCTTGCATCCATTGCATGAATAGTTGCCCCTAAAGGTTAGTAAGTTTCTACTAATATTATAGCTAGAGACTTGATGTCCGTCACTAGATAAAGATGTGCTCGTAAACATAGAGATCAAAAAAACGCTAGAGGAGATTACTCTAGCGCCCTTGTCAATCGAGTTCAGTTAAGCGTACGAGAGGGCATGAGGATGGGTTACGATTGCTGTTTTTAAGTTTATAGATTCAGCCGAACAACTTCACCTTGAAGCTGAATCGTGCTTGACTGCCAAAGCTCCCCTTGTTCATTTTGCAGCAAAAGCCTTTCATAGCTCTTCTCTGCCAATTGTTTCATCGGTTGCTTATAGGTGATAATCGGATAACCCGACATCTCAGGCATGTAGTCAATTGCGGATATCAGGATGTCCGCCCTTGCTCGATCACGCATGTATTGGGCCGCGGCTAAGCCGATGGGACCATTACAGCACAGTATGCCTGCGGGCATCCTCTCCTCCCGCTCCAAGCGGCCCAGCAATTGAGCTGTCTCGGCTTCCACATTACCCCCCCAGGGAATCGTGTGGATCTCACCCGTCCCGCCGGTCAAGGCTTGAAATGTTTGCTCCCGCGTAACTTCACTTGGCAGCGCCATCCCATGATAGCCGATAAAGATGATAGGACCGCTAATCAGGCTTCGCATCTCCCTGTATAGCGATGTTACCGCATGATCATTATCGACACACACCACATCAGCAACTTCAGTCTCGAACTTCTGATCGAAGAATACCAGATTCATTCCAGCAAGTCGTAATTGCCTTAACAGCTCATAATCTATTTGTTCGGTTTGCGGCCATAACACCACGTTGCGTATATTCTTTTTGATGAACCGGTGGAACAGCTCATCCGATTGAAATGCCTTGCCCTGAAAGTCCTGTTTGAACAGAACAAGCGACCCATTCTCTTCTGCAGCTCTCTCAAAATGCTCCATGTAGGAGGAAAAGAATGGATTGTGTACAGGTGCTACAAGAGCAATCAGATCCAAGGAGCTCGGAAATCCACCCTTTCGATGAGCAATAATGGTTCCTTGTCCTTGAACACTTGTAAGCACGCCTTCTTTCTTAAGCGTATCCAGTGCCTTGCGCACCGTCACGCGGCTGATTCTGTATTTCTCGCATAGCTCATGCTCGGTTGGAATCGCTGCTCCGCTTACATAGGAGCCTTCCAGGATATGTTTGATAATCTGATCCTTTAAGTCAATATATAAGGACATTTCGGTTATGCCAGCCCTCTTCCTTTTGCAATTGGAGCAACTGAATGAGCTGGTACAAGGCTCAGCTTGAAACTTCATCCGTGCTGGAAATATGATATTCCTTAGGTAGTCGGGCGAAGCGCTCTGTGGGAATGACTCCTGCAGGGTTATGCTTAAACTCGTCAACCCCATGCACCAGATACGCCTTGAACTGGGGTGCTCTTCCGAGATCACATTTCACATTTGTACCCGAGTATCGGATCGTTAAGCCGATTCTCCATTGATCGGACAAGTTCGCGGGCGAGCCGTGAACGATAGCATCGTCATGCAGCGACACTTGCCCTGCGTCAAGCAGCAAAGACTTGGCCGTCGCTTCATTAAATGTACCTTGCTCCAACTCCAATGTTAACACAGAATCTCCCAATACGCTCTTGTGTTTGATCAATCCTGCCTTATGACTCTGCGGAATAACCTTCATCGCCCCGTTCGCCTCCGTCACATCAGAGAAAGCCAACCAAACCGTGACCGAGTTATGCGGGTGGAGCGGCCAATAGTAAGCATCCTGATGCCAGGCTACCGTATCCTTCGTATTAGGCGCCTTCGTGAAAAATTGGGAGCCCCACATATAGAAATCAGGCCCCAAAATGCCCTCCACATAGCTCAGGAGCTGAGGATGCGTACATACATCGTACAGCCATCGACTCGACATATGCCATTCCCGAATGGTCATCATCTTCTCACCCGGCTCAAGCAGCCGCTGCAGCTCTTTCAATTCGCTGTTCAGCTGCACCATCTCTGCAGGGCTGAATACAGGGGGAAGCCCAATCAAGTACCCCTCTGTCCGATAGATTGCTTTCTGCTCCTCTGATAACTGAACATTTGCCATTTCATCCCGCCTCCCGATTGTAGTACAATGAATCCCTTATTAATTTGTATTATACAACAATACAAATTAATAAGGTACACAAATAATCCCAAGGCCGCATTTTATATTTGCACCTCGGGATGGCTCCAATTACAGATATCAGCCGAAAAAGCCCATTCCTTCAGGCGTGGGATGAATCAGCTTAGGACAAGGACTGTCCACCGGGCATGATGGATGGGAAAATGCAGCGGCTCTCCATCTCATCTCGTATAACAGAACGAGAGAAAAATAGGCTGTCTAGCGGAAAACGGGGACTTCTCAAATTGGTTGAAAGGTCGGGCAGATGGTATGTTCAAATTGCAATTGAAGTACCCACTGAACAAACGGTTGGCGATGAGACGATGGGTGTTGATCTTGGCTTGAAAGTACCAGCCGTTGTTGTCACATCAACAGGCAAAACAAAGTTTGTTGGCAACGGGAGACAGAACAAATACGTCCGTCGTAAGTACAACCAGCGTCGAAGGAAGATGGGCAAACTTAAAAAGCTATCCGCCATCCGAAAGCAAGCAAACAAGGAACAGCGCTATATGAAAGACCAAAACCACAAAATCAGCCGACAGATCGTGAACATGGCGATTGAAGAACAAGTAGCGGTCATCAAGATCGAGAAATTAACAAACATTCGCCAAACGACAAGAACAAGTCGTAAAAACGCTAAAAACCTGCATAACTGGTCGTTTTATCAATTGCAAATGTTTATTGCGTACAAAGCTGAATTGGCGGGTATCCAAGTTGTTGAAGTGAATCCTGCCTACACTTCACAAACATGCCCGACGTGCGGTAAACGCAACAAAGCAAAGGACCGAACGTATCAATGTCCAGCATGCGGCTTCCACGCACACCGCGACAGGGTTGGAGCAATCAATATCATGCATCAACCTGCGGTAGACGGTAACAGTCTGTCAGCCTAAGATGCTAGATGCACTGTCTTAGGACGGGCTGATGGCACAGCCCTGTGTCAAAACGAAGTTTTGACATTGAACTTGGGCGTTGTCCAAAACAGAAATGGACTGCGGACGCTAACGACTAAGAATCCCACGGCTTTAGCCGTGTGGAGTGTCAAATTATAGCTTTGAACATGAATGTTGATTAGTTACTTTTCGTCATATTCTGTCATTGGTTTAAAGCTAAATGGTATAGACATAGATAGGGGTGCGATACAGATCCCTGCATGTGATGACTCGTTCTGCCTCCCAACCTGGTATGGCAAAACAAATGCTGATTACTGTCGCTCCGGGCGCCAGACGATCAGGCAAAATCGTGCTTAATCGTTTCATCGCACCAGGGTAAAGGTAACAGATTACCGCATGGGCTTCTTTGTATGAATATGTATAAAGATCTTCATACTTGAATGTAACCGCTGTGTTCCTATGTATTAGCCGAGCCAGTATTCTTGAAATCCACAAGGGAAAGATAGAATTCTCTATTCCGACTACTCGCCATCCAGGACAGGTTCTAGCCGCTTGCTGGGCAAGTGTGCCCCATCCCGAGCCGGCTTCCACCAGTGTGCCTCTGCTAGCGAGTCTATTAATCTCCGCCACCGCCGCGTGTCGTACCGGAGATGTGGCCGGCATCGGGGAGATCCCATTCCGTAGGCTGACGAACACGATGGATATCATTGCAATAAATACGAATACTGCCAGCACACCTAGCAGAATTTGATAGAGTAAATAAATCATGCCTGGCCTCCAACCCCCCTCGAGAAGATTCATGTTTCATTCAACCCGCTTGCAAGTAGGATGTCAAGCTAAACAACAATAAGAGCCGACTACAAATGAATAGTCGGCTCTTGTTTGGGGTATATACTTTGCAGAAAGTACGGTAAAATATAGGAAAGATCCCATAGATCCCATGAACAACCTATTAGAATAACCTCATGTACAAGAGAGGATAAATGATGTCTGCTCTTAAAATATTTATTGTCGAAGACGAAGATTTACTTCGTAACGGATTGGAATTAGTAATTAACTCCGATGAGGGTATGAAAGTAGTCGGGACCGCAGCTAATGGTCTTGAAGCTCTCGCCAAAATAGAACAATCCAAGCCCGATCTCATCTTAATAGATATCCAAATGCCCATCATGGACGGGATCGAATGCATAAGAAGAATAAGAGAGTTGAATTCGGATGTCATTATTCTGATTTTGACTACTTTTAATGAGGAAGAATATATCATTGGCGGACTTGCTGGCGGGGCAAACGGATATTTAATAAAAGGAATCGATTTCCAGAAGCTGCTGCAAACGATCCGTGATGCTATGGAGGGTCAATACTTCCTGCCTGCAGAGGTTGCAGCCAAGCTTGTCCGGTATATTTATGAGCGGAATCTATCTGAGAAGAAATACTCCCTTACGTCGTTTATAACGAATACCTTTACCACAAGGGAACAAGAAATAATCCCCCTATTATTAGACAGGCTAACGAATAGGGAGATGGCAGAGAAATTGTTTGTGAGTGAAGGGACGATGAAGAACTATTTGACGATTATTTACGAGAAGCTGAATGTCAAGAATCGCCATGAAGCGATTCAATGTCTACAACGACAGGTAAAATGAAATAAAAGGTGCTTCCTTTGCCAAGCGTGCTTGTAACACCAACATTTCCACCGTGCAGTTCAATAATTTCTTTGGATATGGCTAATCCGAGGCCGCTCCCGCTTGCGTTACCTTCCTTTTTCTTATAAAACCGTTGGAATACTTGAGGTAATTCTTCTTCAGCTATTCCGACTCCATGGTCAACTACCTCGAAACACATTCCATATCTTTCGTTATCCGTATACGGCCACTCAACAATATAACAGTTTATAGTTAAGAGGGTCCCTAAGGATTCGCTGAATTTCACTGCATTCCCTATATAGTTTTGCAGCACCTGCATGATTCGGAATGGATCTATTCGGATGGAAGCTTCCTTCCCCATGCAGCTCGTTTCGATTCGGCCTAATTGTAATTGCATATTCACATGACTAAGATCGGGCTCGAACTTATGATACACATCCTGGACAAATCGGTTAACCCTCACATCCTCATACTGAAGGGATAATTCTTTGGACTCCAACTTGGTTAATTCAAATAGATCATCGATCAACCGTTTCATATCATTGGATTTGCCGAATAATTGCTGTACGAAATCCTGATTTCCCGCCTGAATGATTCCTTCTTTCATAAGCTGCAGATACGTTTGAATGCCTATCATAGGGGAACCCAGGTCATGGGCGATGTTAGCGAGCCTTCTGGTTCTCATATTTTGCAATTGCGCTAACTGTTCATTTTTCTCATGAAGCTCCTTAGTCCGATCCTTTACTTTTTCTTCTAACGTATTATTCGTTTGAACCAATTCAGCGGTCAGCCCTTGATTCTTCTGGAAAACCAACGCGTAGCGGTAGGAAACAATAACGGCTTGGAACAGGATAAACAACAGGACACAGTAATCCATGAAAGGAGTCGTGTCTACTATTTGCGCATAATATAAAGTGTCGTTCCCCATAGCCAGAATGATGGCGAATACGGCGAATAAATTAATACGCGCACCCTCTCTCTTCCTTAATGCCGCCAAAATACCCACATAGAAAACAAAATATAAGAGGATGAACGCCATTATGGTTACATTCAATAACAAGGTCTCTGTAAAAACCCGCACAGGGGCTAACAAAATATAACCTATGAACACTACAACAAAGCCGCAGGCAAGGCGAAACACGTATCTATGCACTTCACGGGGATACATATGCTTCATTAAGAGGATCAAGAAAACAAATCCGATCGCCTCCATCAGATATTCGATCCTCACGATCAACTCCCAACTGACTGCGGGGAATAGTGAAAAAGCAAGGAATTCGCTGAGCAGCAAGATTCGCACGGCAAAAGCAATCCCAGCACATCCGATAAACAGGTTGGACAATTCCTTCCTCTTTGTGATATAGATAATCAGATGATACAACCCGATAACCAGAAATCCGCTTATTAGTACGATATCCTTAGAGAGATCCTTTATTACAGAAGGGATTAGCGCTTCGGAATCCCCGTATGTTACATCACCGAATATTCCACTTTCACGAAAAGAATAATTGGACACTTGGATTACAATTTCAACGGTTTCTTGTGAAGGCTCAAAAAATATTTGATTTTGCAACAGCTTGGGGGTCGCCTCCTCCTTATTCTTTCCTACAACCCCTATTCCGCCCTTATGGTGCCCATCGATCCAGATTTGATAGGAGCTGCCTATGTATCGCAGAAACAACACTTTACTGTCCCCGATATCGTCCGGATGTACTTTAAGAAGCAATCGATAGGTGGCGTATCCTTCACTCGATAACGGTTCACCATGGCTAACTTCTCTTCCCCACGGGGAAGGAACTTGAATATAATCGGGTTGAATGCTAGTTTGTCTAATCTCTTCAGGGGTCAGCAGTTGTTTCCAGTAAAATTCCCAATCGCCCCTTAATGAAACCTTCTGCCCACCCGGTGAACGATCGTTCCCTTGTAAATGAATGACCCCTTTAACTACGGGTGCTCCCGGCATCGTTTCTCCATTTACAATCACGCTTGTATTAACAAATACCATCACGCAACATAGCAAGATCCAAATGGCTATTATTCCTTTATTCATAGCAGGGCTCACCTATCTCTTGTTGCATTTTCTTTTATGATAGTGCCTCCTCCAATTAATAACAATCTCTATTCTTCGTGAACGCTTTATTCGTTCGATTTTTTGCTTTTTCGGTCTATTACAGCTATGGTGTGAGAGGATGATCTATAATAACCCCTTGAAGGATGAGAAACGAATGATGATTCATAACCAGTCGCCATTGTTCATTTATACATATGCTTGCCGGGAAGAAGAGACTTCCTTATGTCAGTTGGAGCTGCGCACCTTGTTTGGCAATCAGAAGTTCGACACTCCTTTCCTGATGAGCAGAACTTCTATTGATCCCAGCCGCAGTCCGTTTATAAAAGAGCGTATTGAAGTGATGTACGAAGCGGAGCAGCTGCCGGACATGATGAAGCAAGTGTCACAGATCCACATGAAGGGTTCCGCAACGTTCAAAGTGATTTTTGTCAAAACGAATGATCTGGACCCTTCTGAAAAGGTAGCGTATGACGAACGGCGCGCAATTGAGCGTGAACTGGGGCTGCATATTAACGGAGAAGCAGATATACGTAATCCGGACCTCGTGTACGGTATTATTACTTTAGGAGGACGCTGGTACTTCGGGAACTACGTGAAGAACCGGACTGTATGGCTGCACCATGTGAAGAAACCCCGCAGCTACTCCATTGCCCTTAGCACTCGCGTGGCGCGAGCTGCGGTTAATATCGCGATCCCTGACCCCCGGGGAATTAAGGCGATCGACCCTTGCTGCGGAATCGGAACCGTCTTGGTCGAAGCCCTTTCGATGGGAATTGACATCGTTGGCCGCGATATTAATCCTTTCATCGCTCAAGGAGCGCGTGCTAACCTTGCTCACTTTGGCTATGTAACCGACGTAGCGCTAGGTGCAATTGAGAATATATCTACAACCTACGATGCAGCCATAGTGGACATGCCCTATAATCTATTCTCTACTACGTCGCCGGAGGAGCAATTTTCTATCTTGAAGCATGCCCGGAGAATCGCCGATCGAGTCGTTGTGATTACCATCGAGGACATGGATGAGAGTATTGCTGCGGCAGGCTTTACGATTGTCGATCGTTGCGTGGTGAGAAAAGGCTCCGTTAATCGGCAAATTATTGTGTGTACCTAACGATTCGACTGTACGGAGTTAAAATAAAAGGCTACCCCATTGGCATTAATAATGCCTGAGGTAGCCTTTTATTGGCTTAAGCGTTACTACTTAGGTTCTCCTTTGTAGAGAGCTGTTAGCCAGTGATCGTATAGGTAATTTGAGCGAAAAAGCCGGCTTTTTCCGGGATAGCAAGTTTTACTACTGGTTATTTGACCTGGATTGAGGGAAATCGGTTCCCAATACGGAAATAAGGGATAGTTAGATTGGCTAATTCGTCTCTGAGCGACGAAAGGGCCCAAATAGACAATAGTAACATGGCTTATCTGTAAGTTTCGCGTCACTGTAATCTCTACTGGCCACGAAAAACAGAAATGAAGCAGGAAAGAACAGCGATTTTCGCTTATGGAAGGTGGAGTCACACAACGGATTCGAGCAATCGAAACCTAAGTAGACATCCCTGCCGCCACTGCGCCGGTTGTGATTGTCCCGATTGGCAGCACGGTGCCCGAAGCGCTGAACACTGCTGCTGCATTCCGAGCTAGCGGCATACGGACGAGCATAGACACCAGCGGCCGTAAATTGAAGAAATTGCTAGCCTCCCTCGCCGCCAAAGGAATCCGGTTCGTTGTCTTGATCGGAGAGAATGAAGCAGCACTTGGCCAAGTCCGCTTGAAGGATATGGCAGCCTCGACGGAGTACGATGTAACCATAGAGGAGGCTATTAGTCTCATAAATCGTTAGGGCGGCCAGATCATAGAGTGACCGCCCCTACTAATGGTCCTTACTAACGGATAGATGGCAATGATCCGAATAATGATTATGCTATAAAACCACTATCCGTTCCTCTTCAAAGCCTCTATAATCATCCCAAAAATAATCAGATCGTTCTTGGAATCTTCAGGCGTCGTCTTGGGGGTTAAGTCCTCTATGATCACATCATACAAATAGTTAAGCTCCAAGGTATACGGATCTGTGAAGGTTGGTCTGATCACGGATTCCTTATACGTCTCGCCTACCGTCTCGTTGATGTACAGCTTCGTTGGCAGATGGCGGATGTAAGGCGTATCGTATTGCACCTTCACCGATTTGTGGCTGCCGTACACCTCCACATGCGCATCGAAACGCCCTTGTGCATCCACACCGGTCTCGAATGTAACCGAAAAAGGGCCGTAATCGAAAATAACGCTTAGGAACAAACATCCGTTATCGGTAAGCTTAGCGCCAACCACTCCATTCGGCATGCCTAGCGCTTCCCTCATGGCCGAGAGATCATGGCTTGATAACCCGCACAGAAACCGATAACAATCGAAGTACGGCGAGCTTGCATCTAATCCTGTTGCTTCTCTGGTCAATCTATCCGCGCGTTCCCGCTTGTCTTGCTTAGCTTCTTCTGAATAATCATTGAAGGAGAGAACGTGACTGGTCGGCTTCGTGAACAATCGGTTCGGACCGATAATATCTCGGACTCGGGCATACTGGATTTTGTCGATGCCTCCGATTTCCTTCACTGCTTCTACGAAAGATGCTGCATACCTTCTCATATAGCCCACCATAACTTTAACGTTAGCCTGCTGCCCAGCTGCAATGATTGCATCGGCCTCCGCCAAAGTAAGACACATCGGCTTCTCAATCAGCACATGTTTGCCCTGAGCAATCGCAGCAATGGCACAATCTGCATGGTATTCATCGCTGTTCAACACGAAGATCACATCAAGATCTGCTTGCTTCACTAGCTCAGACGCATCCGAGTAGAGAGCGGCTACGCGATACTTCTCACCTACATAAGCCAATAGCTTCGGCGAAATATCGCATAATGCTGCAATTCTGAACCGATGAGGCAATGTCTCTAATACAGGCAGATGAATAATCTGCGCTACCTCTCCTAGACCGATAATCCCAACATTCAGTATTTTTTGCCCCATGTTCGTCCACTCTCCCCATAAATGTAAACGTTTAGATAATACTCGACAAAAACAGGTCATAAGCCAAGCTTTGCTCTCGCCCTGAATTTACCCCGCCCTCTATTACACCACAGACAAACCGCTGCTCTCTCGAATGATAAGCTTCATTGGAAAAGTTACTTTTTTGTGCGCAAAGATCTTATCCGGATTCTCAATCTGCTCGAAGATCAAGTCCACGACAGCCTCGACCATGTCCTCAATAGGCTGCTTGATGGTCGTTAAAGCGGGACGATACAAGCTAGCCAGACTGATATCATCGAAGCCGACTACCGCTTTATCTCTAGGTACCTCAATGCCATACTCCTCAAAAGCCTTAATCGCACCGATCGCGATCAAATCATTGGAACAGAACAAAGCCGTGAACGCTCTACCGCTCTCCATAAGCTGCTTCACACATTGATACCCATATTGACTGAAGTTATGTACACCCGCTGTTCTCCCGCTGATTACGATCTCTTCATCCACCTCCATCTGATTCAGCAACATCGCATTGCGGTACCCCAGCTCACGCTCCAGTGAAGTAGATACTGATCCAATGTAGGCGATACGCCTATGTCCCAGCCCAATCAAATGCTCGGTTGCTTCCATCGCACTGCTCAAATTATCCCCATTGACGGAAGTAACGGGAGCGACCCGTGAATCGAACGAGACCATCGGGATTCCCTGTTCCCTGAACATTCCCAGTGCTTGTTCCGCATCATCCAGATTGAGTAGTCCGCCAATAATCAATCCATCCACTCTTCGCTCCAGAAAAGCAGTCAGCGAGGAGTACGGCTCATCATGACTGGTGCCGATAATTAAGGTATACCCTCTCTTCAGCAGCGCACTCTGGATCATCTCGGCCAACGCCGCCCAGTATTCATTGGTAAGCAGGGGGACAATCATCCCCATTGTACGGGTTTTCTTGACGATCATCGATCTCGCTGTCTGGTCTGGCGTATAGTTCAAGTTGGCAATCGCTCTTTGGATCTTCTCTCGGGTTTCTTTCTTCACCTTATCCTTTCCATTAATGACTCGTGACACGGTTGCAATCGATACATTTGCTTCTCTGGCCACATCTTTAATCGTACTTATTATCATATTGTGCTCCTGGTAGTAAAAACGTTTACACTAATTGTACTCCACCTGCTGCCGTTGTCAATACTCTTATCTGCTCTCCTTCCTTGCAGGCGCGCAATAGCAGGAAGTTGAATATTATTCGATAATTTCCTCCACTTTTTCCTGGAAAAACAAATGATACACCCGAATCACTAGAATTTTGACCACGATATAGAACGGAATGCATAGCAGCATCCCCAGGATCCCCGCAAGATCGCCCCCCACCAACAACAGGATCACGATGGTTACCGGGTGAATCTCCATTTGTTTGCCGAATATAACCGGTGTCAGTATGTTATCCTGTATTTGCTGTGAAGCAATAATAATGATCAGAGCCCATAAGGCCATGAAGGGCGATTCGAGAAACGCCACAATCAGGACAGGTATAGAAGCTAGTATCGCTCCTACATAAGGAATGAAATTCAGTATAATGGCGATAATTGTGAATAACAGCGAATAGGGAAGACCGATAAGGAGAAATCCGATGTACATCAAGATTCCCAACAGCACATTGATAAACACCCGGCTTACTACATAGCCGCTAAGCGCCACATCAATCTCATGAATCGTATCGATTCCTTGACCACGATATTGGCGTGGAAGGATACTAGTAAATATATCACCGAATTTATCGCCTTCTTTTAACATGTAATAGAGCACGATCGGGACCGTAGCCAATACAATGAATAAGTCGGAGAAAAAGCTGATTAAGCCCGCTACATACCCGCCCGCCAAGGTATAGCCTTGATTCAGATACCCGGATAACTGGTTTAGTAGATTAGAATCATCGGGCAACAAGCTTGAGATCAGTCTCGTATTCTGAAGGTTAATTAATTGCTCTTGAAGGCGGTCCATGAATTTGGGCGCATTCATAGCGAACATCTCTATCTGCTCTAGCAGAGTTGGCCACACCCACATGGTGAAACCCGTAATAATTGCTGCTCCCGTGGCATAGATCAGGATGACGGATAAAGCTCGATTCATTTGGAACCGCTTCTCCAGCCCATTCACCAACGGACGTAATAAATAATAGAAAAAGAAAGATAAAGAAATCGGCACTATGAGCAGGCTGAACAAGGACACGATCGGTTGAAAAATAAAGCTAACCATAGTGCCTAAGTATATAATAAGCAGAATAAGAATGATGCCAAGACAAATCCTGAAAAAATTACTCTGAAGCATAATCAGACCCCCAATGAATATCAGCATCATTCGCCTGTTTTGCGCGTTATTCACCTTTTACCCTTAAAATCTATTATTTATTCACGAGTGATTGCCTAACCTGATAATAGTTTCCACTTGAAACCCGACAGCTTGTCTAGCAGTATTACTTTATAACAAGATTCAATATGAATGAAGGATAAAGGATACAGGAATAAGGATTGGAGGGATAAGAATGAGATCAGATTGGAAGCAGGCAGAACCGGAGCTGCGCCAAGTGAAGGTGAGGAGCAACGGGATTAACGAACTTGTGACCATCGAGTCCACTTCAGAGGAATTAAGCTGTATAGGAATCGGTACAGATGCGGCCGTGTTCTATTACGCCCCAACACCTGAGTACGCCTACAAAATATATACGGACCAGTCGTTAACCAAAAAAGATGTGGAAGAGGAAGTATATCGTCTACTGGAAGGATCCCCCTATTTCCCACGCTTCTATGGAAAAGGGGATTCTTTCATTGTGATCAGCTACGAGAAGGGGTTGACGTTATACGATTGCATTCTGCAAGGGGTTCCCGTTCCCGAACAGGTTATGCAAGATGTAGAAATCGCCCGAGAGTATGTACGCTCCAAAGGATTAAATCCGCGGGATATTCACCTTAAAAATGTTCTACTGCAAGATGGACGGGGCAAAGTCATCGACGTCTCTGAGTACGTGCAACCGGGTAACGATAATCGATGGGAGCATCTGGTATGGGCCTATAATCATTTTTACCCTCTCCTGAGTGGAAAGCAGATTCCCTCTTGGATGTTGGAAGCTATCAAACAATCTTATAACCGAATTGATAAAGCAACCTTTGCGTTGGAAGAGTTCTCTAAACAAGTGGAGCGTTTATTCTTCGGAGGCCGTAAATAACAACAGTATGGAACGGGGTTCTCAGCTTAGTTTGTGGCTGTTGAGCCTTTCATCTTCGTTTTTCACCAACGACTTCTTAACGGCTTGCAGTACACGTTCCTCCAGGAACGGCTTGATCATGAAATCCTTAGCTCCAGCCTTCATTGCATCCAGCACCATCGATTTACTGCCCATAGCCGTGCACATGATTACTCTAGCCTGAGGATCCAATCTAATGATCTCAGTCAACGCTTCAATTCCGTCCATCTCTGGCATCGTAATATCCATAGTCACCAACTCGGGTCTATATTGTTTGAACCGTTGCACAGCCTCTAAGCCGTTAGCCGCTTCTGCCACTACGTCGTATCCCTCTGATTTCAATAAGTTTTTGAGGATTTCTCTCATAAAAGCAGCATCATCCACGATCATTATTTTGGCCGCCACCGGTCTCACTCCCGTTCTACTCGAAAATCATTGCTTACATCAAACATGGACTTCCTCAAGCGTAACCGATTCAGCGGGATTTGATAAGTTACCTTTGGTCATAAATTTGTCATATCGCATTCCGTTTGGCGCGCTTCTTTTGGCCCCAACCAACAAAGTTTACCCCTACTCAGACTTGAGGTCCCCGACAACACTGTTTCTCTAGACCCACTCGTACTCTATCAGGTATTATGGTCGAAGGCATTGAAATGACGGGGGTACACCATGGAACACACGTATAATGACATCAAGCAAGGAGAACGCGGAGCATGGATAAGCATCATTGCCTATATCTGTTTATCCGCCTTGAAGCTTAGTATCGGATACATGACGAATTCCCAAGCGTTGCTGGCAGACGGACTTAACAATTCCTCTGACATTATCGCTTCTATAGCGGTATTAGTAGGGTTGCGAATATCGAGGAAACCGCCTGATCAAGATCATCGTTACGGTCATTTTCGTGCGGAGACGGTAGCTGCTTTACTCGCCTCTTTTATTATGGTCGCGGTCGGACTCCAAGTGCTGTATCAAGCTGTTATAAAGTTCAAGCTGCCTGCAATTGAAACGCCGGATATGATCGCTGCATGGACAGCGGTTCTGTGTGCGGTCGTGATGTATCTGGTCTATGTATATAATTTCCGATTAGCCAAGAAAATCAATAGCACTGCCATGATGGCGGCCGCACAAGATAACCGTTCTGATGCTTTTGTCAGTGTAGGTGCCTTTATAGGTATTGTTGGTTCCCAATTTGGGTTGCCCTGGCTCGATCCACTGACTGCGCTTTTAGTAGGGATCATTATTTGCCGGACGGCCTGGGGCATTTTTCGCGATGCCACTCATGCGCTTACCGATGGTTTTGATGATGCCGAACTGCAGATGATCAAACACACGATTGAGGACACCCAAGGCGTCGAGAAAATCATTGATCTGAAAGCTCGCGTACACGGCAACACAACCCTCGTTGATGCGACCATAGGCGTCGATCATCAGCTCAATGTTAGCGAGAGCCATGATATTACCGAAGAGGTGGAGAAACGTATTCATGATATCCACAACATCGCCCACGTGCATATCCACATTGAACCTTATGAGAAATAAGTCTCTTTACGAACACAGATGGCTTCGCCTCTCTTAGGGGGGATGAAGCCTTTTTCTTCTTATCCGTTAACCTTGACGACCTCTGTTCGGGCCATCATATCGTATAAGGATCGTTTCGTTCTCGTGAAAAGGGCAGTCAGAATGTACGCAAACAGAAGCCCATATACAATTCCGCCGATCAGATAGTAGGCAAAAGGCACCTCCTGATTGCCCAACGCCGCGAACCGATACACAAGGAAGTGGGAGAGCTCCCAAGGAATAAATTTGAGTATAGTGCGAAGCGTGGAATGCCCTAGGGTAAGGGGTTGTCCTGAACGGTTAACGACACGAATTCCGATCTTCCTTTTGCCAAAGGATTGTCTTCCTATCTTCGAGTCCATAATGATGTAGTAGAGTGAAACAGGCAGAGTTACCAGTAGAAAACCGAATAGCTGTGATAACCAAAGGGAATAGGTGAATATTTGTTGGATAGGCGGGTAGACAAGCGTACCCATCACAACCAGCAGGGCCAGATAAGTCACAATCCACATATAATCGAGCAAAAATGCAAGTAAACGTTGCAGGAATGTTGCAGGCATAGTGTTCATCTCCTATTACAAAATTCGGAAATAATAAACCAATTTTTCCCTCCCCCAACCATAGCACAGCCTTGGATATTTATCCTCTACTTCTACCCTTTTACCCTAACTTCCTTATTTCTTGCAACATTATTCCAACCCGAGACGTCTTAGGACTCTGACAGCGCTGATCAACCTCTTACAAGAAGAAAGGAACTACTACAATGAAACGCACTATGAAGAAAAGCCTGGTTGTCATAATGGCTGTGTCCACGATGATGACCGCAGGAGCAGCTTATGCATCCATCGATAACTCCCCACAACCGACGGCCTATTTGCCAATCGTGACCACACAAGTCGGCACACAACCTGTAAGCATTACAGTTAGCGGCGAAACCATCTCTGAGAATGGCTTCCAGCTTGTGAACGGAACAGAGCCTATGATCCCCCTTCGCGCGGTTTCTGAGAAACTGGGCTTTACATTGGTCTGGCATCAAGAGACTCTATCTGTGGATTTGAATAAAAATGCTGTATTTACTACCGTAACAACTGGAGCCGATCGCTATTCGATTAACAAAATGTACACGACTCTTGGCACTGCGCCTCAGTTAGTCGATAACAAGCTGTACGTACCCGCTTCTTTCGTGAGCAAAGTGTTACATGGATCCGTTACGGTGAAAGATAATACCGTATCGATTTCCCTCGAGGAGCAGAAGAAGAAAGTGCAAGCTACTGGCGTCATTACCGAGATAAAGAGCAAGGACAACTATCAATCGATTCATATTAAAGGTGTAGGGACAGAAGGTATTGTGCTCAATGTTGGACCGGAAACCGGTTATCAGATGTTGGATGGCACTAAGATCAACTTCTCTGATCTTCACGTGGGCTTGACGGTGGTAGCCGAGCATTCGTTAGTGTCGACCCTCAGCCTGCCGCCTCAGACTCCTACATACAAGATTACGGTGCTGGATACCAAGACTCAGGTGGGTACAATTGGTACAGTAGGTGAGATTGAGGAAGTTCGTACTAGTGATACTGGAAAGGTAAGCTTCCTTATCAAAGGAACCGGACTATCAGAAACCTCTCCAGACGAAGTAGTATTGAATCTATCTGACGACACCGTTTATGTAGATAAAGACGGGGAAGCAGTTGAGAAGAGCACCCTTGTTAAGGGAGCGAAAGTGACTGGATACTACGGTCCGATCTTGACCAGGAGCCTGCCTCCGATCGGCCAAGCTTGGAAAATTGTTGTAGATACTGTGCAGGAGTAAAGGATTGTAAGAAGAGACCGTCCGGTAAATGCAGTGACCCCTAAAAGTTAGACAGTTTATTTTGTTAAGCGGAATGTGAGGTCTGAACTCGGTATTGTACCGGGCTCAGGCCTTTTAGTTTTGACTTAATTCGTTTGTGATTATAGTATTCAATATATTTATCTAGTTCTTGTTTGAATTGTTCTATGCTCTCAAATTC